>JAAYVR010000125.1 GCA_012517065.1 Verrucomicrobiota bacterium
GCCTATAGCAAAACTCTCCAGTCCAGAACCGTGTCAATCGCTGGCACTGCGCGCTGGGAAGGCACTGGAAACATCTCCAGCGGCCAGGGCGCAACCGTCAATGTCCAGCCAACCGGCCTGTTCGAGATCAGCTCCGATCAGAGTTTCTACTTCAACCTGGGCGACAACCCTACCGTGTTCAACAACGCCGGCATCGTCCGCAAAACCGCCGGCACCGGAACTACAAGATTGGGCGTGCAGTTTGATAACACGGGCACCTTGGAAGTTACAGCCGGCACCTTGGAGCTGTATCGGAGTAGCACAAGCACCGGCTCTTACGAAATCTCGAAGGACGGAACACTCCAGTTCACCGGTGGTCCACACGATCTTCTTCCTTCATCAACCCTCACGAGCGCTGGCACGGTGGTCGTCTCAGGGACCGTCAACAGCAGCGCCGAATTGGACGTCACCGGTACGACAACGATTAGCGGCGGCGGCACGCTTAACCTTTTGGTTGATGCCAACCTCGCAGGCGAGTTGAACCTCGTCGGCACACTGTCTTCAGCAGGTACGCTGATCCATTCGGGCGTGTTCTCATGGGGCAATGGCACGTTGCGCGGAACCGGGCAGTTGGTCATTCCACAAGGCGCGGCGATAAGCTTGAGCGGCGACGCGACCAAGCTGCTCCTCATCAGGACGTTGTCAATCGCTGGCACTGCGCGCTGGGAAGGCGCGGGGAGCATTACCGCTGGCGAAGGAGCAATCGTCCAAATCGAACCGAGTGGTCTTTTTGAAATCTGGAACGACGCCAATCTCTACCATGGCTTGGGCGGTGCAAGGCCAATTGTTCGCAACGCCGGCACAATTCGGAAGGCCGCCGGTACCACAAACAGTTATTCCGGCTTCGGCTACGTCGATCTACAAAACACCGGCGCACTCGAAGTGGAACAAGGCACCATTTCCATCTCAGGGCAACTGACGCAGGAAGACGCGGTTCTGCGATTCGGGTTGCGAGCACCGTTCGATTATGGGCAGTTGCGTGTTTTCGACCAAATGCCGTGCAACGGAACGCTCGAGGCAAACCTTCAAGCTGGATTTCAGCCGAGTGCGGGCGACAGTTTTGCACTGATCACTTACTCGAAGTACTCCGGCAGCTTCACGAATTACTTGTTCCCGGTGCTCACAAACGGCCTTGCATGGCGGACAGAATACTTGCGTGATCGCCTCCAAATAGTCGCGTTTGCACCCTCAGGACTCGATCGCAAAATCAGCGGGACTGTCCGAAGCACATCCGGCGCGCCCATCTCCGGCGCCGGAGTTTTCGCGTTCAATCTTGAAGGCACCAACGTTATCTCAGTCTCCTCTCTCACAGATAGCGACGGCAAGTACTCGCTCTCAGTCTCGAATGGCACATGGCAGGTTGGCCTCCGTAATCTCGCAGCCCTCGGCTTCCAAGAGGTGCCAAACCAAACAACCGCGGTCAGCGGCGCCGACAAGGTCATTGACTTCGTGGTCCCTCCGCTCGGAGGCGAAATCTTCATGCTCACCGTGCATGCCAACCCAGCAGACGGCGGCACCACAACAGGCGGCGGCTCGTATTCGACAGGCACGGAAGTAACAGTCACAGCCCAACCCAGCCGGACTCCCCTGCCCTACGTGTTCATCAACTGGACCGAAAACGGCATCGAGCAAAGTAGAAACAGTACCTATACTTTTACATTGACCCGGAACCGGGACCTCGTTGCAAATTTCGTACTCGAATCCTACCAAATTTCCGTGCTCAACGATCCGACCACCGGCGGCAAAGTCACCGGCGCCGGGACCTATTCCTACGGTTCAACATGCACACTGAAAGCCACACCAAACTTCGGCTACGAGTTCAGGGATTGGACTGAAAATAGTTCAGTCATCGGCACCAACAGCGAAATCACTTTCACAGTCACAACTAATCGCACCTTGACCGCCAGATACTCTGAAGCGCATCTGTTCCATATCGTCACCACTGCCACTCTGCCAACCGGCCTTGCCACAGTGACCGGCGCCGGTACCTACACAAACGGCCAAACTGCCACAATATCTGCACCTGTTGCCGTAACCAACGCTCCTCCCGATTACTACGCCTTCAAGCGCTTCACACTCAATGGCAATTATTACGGCGGCAGCCCAACATTCCAGAAAACATTCGCAACAACCGACCCAACCAATATGCAATTCGTGGCTGAATACGAGTTCCACGACCAAACACCACCCGTTCTCGGGCAAATCACGGTGGAACCAAATGTCGCATCAGCCACGATCAGCTTCAGCACTGATGAACCTGTCAGAGCCAAGGTCGAGTATGGCCTTGCCACCGGATACGGCAGCACCAACGAGATCACCAGTTTCCGCACAAGCCATTCTGTCACTATTACAGGTCTTGCGCCTGCTACACTGTACCATTTCCGTGTCCGCGTCACAGACACCGCTGGCAATGAAACCATTTCCGCAGATCAAACTTTCAGCACGCTCGCAGCGCCCGACCTCGTGCCCGGCCTGGTGACGTTGCCGGCATTTGCCCAAGCAGGCGCGTTGGTGCAGATGTCATTCGTCATATCAAACATCGGCCCGGGAACAGCGTTTGGACCATGGGACAACAGCATTTTGGTTTCAGCCAATCCGGACGGTTCAGGTGCACAATCTCTCGGTGCAGTCAGTTTCACCCCCGGCCCTGATGGCTTGGCATCCGGGGCCGCACTCACGGTCACTCAGCAGGTTATCGTGCCACGAACCGGAACAGGCCCTCTGTACTTCGGAGTTGCGCTGGACAGTGGCAACCGCCTGTCCGAGGTCAACGAAACAAATAACACCGCTTTTGCCGCATCGCCATTGTCGATCGCCGCAAGTGACCTTGTCTTGACTCGATTGAGCGCCCCACCAACAGCGGTTTTCGGCCAAATCTTCAGTGTTCAGTTTGTCGTCACCAACTCCGGCACTGCGACAGCAACTGTGCCGTGGGTTGATCGGCTCTACCTCTCGGCCAGCAGCAATTCCATGGAAAGATTGCTCACAACAATTCAGGCGCCACTGATCCCCATGAATCCGGGTGATTCCTACACGAACACCATCCCGGTTCAGATACCTTTGGATGCCAATTCTACCCCGGGAACATTTTACCTGTTGGCCCACACTGACGCGCAAAACACGCTCTCCGAGTTGAACGAAACCAATAACATCGGGTTTGTCCCAATCAACTTCTCCATGCCACCCTTGCCTGACCTTGCAGTTGGCAACCTAGCGGCCCCGACAAACCTCTTGCCCGGGCAGTTGGCGAGCCTTACCTACACATTGACAAATCTCGGTACAGCCACCGCCGGACCGATGTGGTCCGAAACAGTGTATGTCGCGACCAATAAAACCGGCGCCAGCGCAGTCGAAGTGCTCACTTCGAGTTTTGCAGACAGTTTGGCTCCCGACCAAACCCTGGTTCGAACACAGACGTTCGTCTTCCCATCGATCAGCCTGACTGGTGAGCTCTGGTTTTTGGTCAGAGTTGACAGCCGCAATGTTCTGATTGAACCGAACAAGGATAACAATTTTGGCACCGCAAGCGCCCCAACGTTCGTGCCCCGCGCATTGACGTTCGAGCTGGCAGTTGACCGAATCCGCGAAGACGCTTCCCAGCCAATAAAGGCCACTGTCCGGCGCAACGGAGATTTGAACTCCGCCTTGGTGGTTACTCTGAACAACTCGGATTCGACCGAGGTTACAGTCCCGCCAACAGTCACCATTCCCGAGCGCCAATCCCACGTCACGTTCGATATCCGCCCTGTCGCAGATGCGCGTGTTGACGGCCCACAAACGGTCGCCGTAATCGCGGTCGCCGACGGTTTCGAGCCTGCCGTTGCACAAATTACCGTGCTGGACGTTGACCTGCCGCGGTTGACACTCACTCTGGCAAACAACACCGCGATCGAAGGCGAAACAGTGGTGGGAATCGTCAGCCGCGATTCCGGCACGGCGGCTTTGGAGGTGGCATTGAGCTGTTCGAGCTCAGCACAGGTGATGCTGCCGCCATCAGTCGTTATTCCCGCCGACCAAAGCCAAACCATGTTCGAAATAACGATCGCGGATGATATCCTAATTGAACCTGCACTCACGGTTGGATTGCAGGCGACCGCCAACGGATATCAGCCCGGTGCAGCCAGCCTGTCAGTGCAAGATAACGATTGGCCGGAGTTGACACTCGAAATCGAGCCATCGGTCTTCAGTGAAGGCGCTGGACCACAGGCAGCCATGGCCAGACTGATTCGAAGCCCTGTAACACCCCGGCCTGTTGAAATTGACCTTGTCAACAGCAACACCAACGCCGTTCAAGTGCCACGAACCGTCACAATCCCCGGCGGTGAAGCCCAGGTCAGATTCGCCATCGCCGCAGTTGACAACGACACGGTGGACGGAGAGAAGCAAGCGTACATCGACCCGTGGTTCAAAGCCCATATTCTTGGTACCCGGCTTGGAAAAGGCACAACCGCTCGTGTGATCGTCCGCGACGATGACGGTCCTTCTCTGGCTCTGACGGCTAATCGTCGAATTGTGGCGGAGGGTCTGAGCCCGGCAGCCACACTCACCTTGAGCAGAAACACAGGAACAAACACCGCGCTGGTTGTCCAACTGACCTCTGACAACACCCAGGAACTGGTTCTGCAGCCAACCGTAACGCTCGCACAGGGCGTGTGGTCGGTGAATGTGCCCGTTAACTCTGTTAACGACGGCGTCTCGGATGGCAACAAGACCGTCACAGTGACAGCCTCAGCAGAAGGTTTTACGCCCGCCAGTGCACAACTGATCGTTACCGATGTCGATATGCCCGACCTCGTGGTACGATCAGTCCAAGCGCCACCCCGGGCCGAAACCGAATCCTACATTGATATCGGCTACCAGATATACAACCAGGGTCTGGCCAATGCAGCGTCCAACAGCGTGGTCCAACGCGTGTACCTTTCGCGTGATCCACTCGTCGGAGACGATGTCTTGGTAGGACAGTTCGCGTTCAATGGGCCGTTGCCAACCGGAGCGCATTTCGGCCAAACCATACCTGTCCGCTTGCCTCAAGAGTCAGGCAATTACTGGGTGGTGGTCCAAACCGATAGCACAGACGTAATTGTTGAAACCCTCGAGGATAACAACAGCACAGTATCGCCCGACCCGATCCGTGTCGTGCCAGCATACACGGCTGTTGTTTCGACGTCCGTTGACAAAGCGCTCGCAGGCAGTCCAGTGCCAATGACCGGCAAAGCAATCAAGACCGAAGGCGGCCCGGCTCAGTTTGCGTTAGTCAGCATCCACATTCGTGCCCGCGATACGGTTCGCACGATCGCTGCACTGACCGATGCCAAAGGTGAGTTCGCAACAACGTGGCAGCCATTGCCAGGTGAAGCTGGATACTACGAGATTTGCGCCGCTCATCCCGGTGAGCCCATCCCGAATCCGCAGGACAGTTTCTATCTGTTGGGAATGAAAGCCATACCCTCAGAGCCCTTCGTGAGGATCATAGCCGGTGACACTGCAACCGGCAGTGTCAATGTCGAAAACCTCAGCGGCCTGCCGCTTGGCGGATTGGCAGCCACAGTCACAGATCAGCCCCCAAACGTGCAAACAACAGTGACAATCTCGACCAACGTCCTGGCCGGCAATGGCACTGCAAAGTTGGAATACGGGATTGCAGCCAGCGACGCCAGTTACACATCGGGCCTAATCCGGATTGTTGTTACAAGTGACGAGGGCGCCGCGTTGGAAGTGCCGTTGCGTGTCGCAATCACGCCCCGAGTGCCCCGGCTGGTCGCCATGCCAGATCGCATAGATGCAGGTGTGCAGCGCGGAACTCAGCGGACAATCCCGATCAAACTCGTCAATGCGGGTGGGTTGAACTCGGGGCCAATCACCGTGTCTCTGCCGCCCGTGCCATGGATGAGCCTGGCAACGCCAAACCCGATGGCTTCACTCGCACCGGGTGAAACAAACACGGTTCTGTTGCAGTTGATGCCCGGCTTGGACATTCAGCCCGGCGTCCACTCGGGCAACCTCGCTGTTAATACCCCCAACACAGGACTCGGCCTGCCGTTCAGTATCCGAATTCTGTCCGAGGCCACAGGCGCATTGCTCGTAAACACGGCCGATGAGTTCACTTACTACGCCGCTGGCAGTCCGCCATTGACAAACGCAACCGTCCGGGTGCTTGACGCAATTGATCGCACCACATTGACCAATGGTGTCACCGACACACAGGGCAGGTTCTTCCTGCCACAATTGCGCGAGGGGTATTGCACCGTCGAGATCGAAGCCGAGAAACACGACCGCTACGAAAGCACAATCATGCTCGAACCGGGCGTTACCAACACAGTCGATGCTTTTCTCCCTTACCAGGCCGTGCGATACACGTGGACCGTCGAGAGAATCGAGATTGAAGATCGTTACCGGATAACCGTCGAGACCGAGTTCGAAACAGTTGTACCCGTGCCCGTGATCACCGTCGATCCGCCAGTGTTGGACTTGAGCGACCTGAAGCTGGTCGGCCAAACGCGCCAGGTCAACATGACCTTCCGCAACCACGGGTTGATCGCTGCCAATCATTTGCGACTGGTCATCGACAAGCACGCGTACTATTCAATCGAGCCTTTGATCACCGATCTCGGCACACTCCCCGCCAAATCGTCGCTCACCATACCAGTAATGTTGCGCCGAATTGGGCCCACACCAGGTCTCCACGCAGCATCAAAGCCCCAGGCACCTGCCGTCGCAGCTTGCGCCATCGCAGCAGTTGCTCTCTATGATTATCTGTGTGCTGACAAAAACGTCGGACGACAAACGCCGATCCCGATAACAGGGGTCGATAGCGAATGCGAGCTCCCGCTAAAACTCCCGCCTATATTCACCGACACCGCCCCAACAGCCCCATCCGGCCCCGGCGGCGGCGGCGAATTCTCCTCGTGGACAAGCGTCATCAATGCTCCCTCCTCCATTGACATCAATTTCCCCGACCTCTGCGTACTTCTGTGTTGGATCAAGACAATTGTTGGCTGCTCCCCACTCGGCTGCCCATTGGACCTCGCCAGTTGCCTCGTAAATCGTGACGCCGCCGAATGCCTCGAAGCCGTCGGTGGTTGCATCAGCAAACTGGTCAGCCTCGGCTCTTGCATCAAGAATATAGTCAACTGCGCCCGCTCAACCTTCGGTGGCGGCTCCGCCCCTCCACACTCGAAAGCCGGCCTCGCCAGCAGTTCAACCTCAGACCCAGGCAAGTTCTACCTCAAAGGCGTCTGGCTCATGGCAGATTTGTTCAATTTGATCACCGGAAGTTCCGACGACGTCTGGCTTGGACCCGCCTATGACCCCAACGCCAGCTCATGGTTCGACAGATTCTTCGCAGCCACAGATGCCAGCTCAGACCAGGGCCGTTGGATCACAGACTCCGAACGCGCGAACCTGTTGACCGGAGATTTGCCAACCACCGTTCCTGCCGCCGAACTCATACGGATCATCGAACGCTGGAACCGTACCATGGAAAACGTCGCCAATGGCATCTACAGTCCTGACGATGCGCCCCCGGGCGCAAACCTCGATTTCATCGACATGTTGTTGGTCGAGCAAAAGTTGGTCGAGTTGCTCGAATACTACCAGGCAGCCCAAGCTGCGGGTTACGACGATCCAATCCAGGCGCTCATCGAAAACGGCAAGATGGCACTCGATGAACCGGGCACTGCCGGTGTTTGCGCAAGAATCAAACTCAGGCTCGATCAACAGGCCGTCCTCAGCCGCGAAGCCTTTCGTGCCACACTCGAAATCAACAATGAAACCGCAGACCCATTGGACCACATCGGCGTTGATCTCCAGATCACTGACTCCGCACATCAGCCCGCAGAGAGTTTGTTCGATATCCGTCCGCCAGAACTGTCCAACCTCAATGACGTTTATGGTCTGGGCATGATCAACCCGGGCCAAAAGTCAACCGCGCGCTGGGTAATCGTCCCAACCGTCGATGCTGCGCCCACCAACCCCACACTCTATTACATCGGCGGCGTGTTCAGATACACCCTGAACGGCACCGAGTTCGTCGTCCCAATGGTCCCGGTGCCAATAACCGTCAACCCAACCGCGCGCCTTGATCTGCACTACTTCCATCAACGAGATGTCTTTTCGGACGACCCGTTCACCGACATCGTCGAGCCATCCGTCCCGTTCAACCTCGCCGTCATGGTTCATAATTGGGGCGCCGGTACAGCCCGTAACTTCCGAATCACATCCGCCCAGCCCGAAATAGTCGATAACGAAAAAGGCTTGCTCATAGATTTCAAAATCATCGCCACCGAGGTCGCCGGCCAAAACATGACGCCCACCCTGACCGCCGATTTCGGCGATATCGCGCCCGGACAAATGAAGATTGCCCGCTGGCTCCTTACCTCGACGTTGCAGGGGCTCTTTATCAATTACTCCGCCACATTCGAACACCTCGACGGCAGAGGCAACCCAAGGTTGTCCATCATTGATAAGCTCGACATCCACGAGCTCATACACCTCGTGCAAGCCGGAGGCGCATTCGAAGACGGGAAACCCGATTTCCTTGTCAATGATCGGCCCGACAGTCTTGATTTGCCGGACACACTGTGGCTGAGCGATGGCTCTTCAAATGCAGTTGCAGTTGTCACAAACGCCGTCGTCACCGGCACGCTTTCTCAAGCCAACCTGCAGGTCCAACTGTCCGCTACAATGCCTCCAGGTTGGGTTTACCTTCGTGTGCCTGACCCCGCCGACGGCCGCTACCAGTTGATGGATATCCTGCGTTCCGACGGCGTCCACGTTGCCATCGATACCAACGCATGGGTCACTGACAGGACCTTCCTCGGCATGGGCAAGCCACCTAAACGCGAGCATGTTCTGCATCTGTTGGACCACGACAGCACGGGCCAATACACGCTCCGCTACGAGCCCCTCCCTGCCCCAGATACCGAACCGCCAACCAGCATGGTCGATGCTCTGCCTCCACAAAGCCGACCGGCTTTCCTCGTGCGCTGGTCCGGCCAGGACAACCCCGGCGGAACCGGCATCAGCAGCTATGATGTGTTTTACAGCGAGAACGGCGGCCCATTCATCCGCTGGCTGAACGCCACGCCAAACACCAGCGCTGTGTTCCAAGGCGCATTCGCTAACACATACGCCTTCTATAGCATTGCCGTGGACGCCGCAGGCAACCGCCAACCAACCCCGGCCGCCCCCCAGGCGCAAACAACAGTCGCTCTCGAAAACCATCCGCCTGTGTTCGCCCCGCAACCCAACGTGGTCGTCAACGAAAACGACACAGTCTCAATTGTCGTAGCAGCAACAGACACCGACGGCGACACTTTGACCTACAAGCTCGGCCCGGGCGCTCCAACAGGATTGAACCTGAACAGCGTCAGCGGGTCGCTCATCTGGGTCACGGGAGAAGCCCACGGCCCAAGCACAAACACAATAACAATCATCGCACAAGACAGCGGCATCCCGGCCATGACCGCTACGCAGCAGTTCAATGTGGTAGTTCTTGAGGTGAACAGCCCTCCCACTCTCCAGCCAATACCCGACCAGCGAATCTACGAAGGCAGCTTGCTCAGCATCAACTGCGTCGCGTCAGATTCCGATCTCCCACAGCAAAAGGTGTACTTCGCCCTCGTCACCGGCGCGCCCCCGGGCGCTGCCATCGACCCCAACACAGGCGTCTTCACATGGCGCCCGACAGAATTCCAGGGCGGTACGAATTATCAGATTCTTGTTGTGGTCAGCGACGATTGGACACCGCCGCTCACCGCAACCCAGGCCTTCAACGTCGTCGTTCTGGATAACATGCCCGATTTCAGGCTCAGCATCGGCACTGCAGCAGTTCTGCCCGGCGAAAACGGAACCGTCCCCTTAATCCTCAAGTCCGGCGCCGAACTCAAACAGGTCGAACTACAAATGAGCATCGACGGCGATCGACTGTCGCAGTTGCTCTTGACTAATCTTGCGCCACAGGTGGGATCGGCAACGCTTCTGCCGCTGCCAGCCAACCAGTTCCTCCTCCAATTCGCCGCGCTTGCCAACTCCGCATTCCAAGGGCAGTTGACACTGGGACAAATCGGATTCAGTGCCGCCCCTGATCCTCACTCCGGCATAGCCGTGTTGCAGGGAGAACGACTGGAAGGCTTGCGCGTCAACGGCATGACAATTCGCGGTCGGCCAAGCGCAGGTCGTGTGTACATTGTCGGAGACGAACCCATCTTGGCCGCGGCATTGACCAACTCGAAACAATTGGTGCTGACGCTTTACGCCCAGCCAAGCCGCCATTACACCATCGAGCGAACGTCATCACTCGAAGCACCGGACTGGGAATTCGACAGTCTGGTTTGGGCCGCCGATCTGCAGACCGACCTTACACTTCGGCAAACAGGTCAAGCTCCACAGTTCTTCCGCGCTCAAAAGGGGCAAACCGGCTTGGCACTCAACATCTATCTCGAGCCCGGATACGCAGTCATTGAATGGCTCGCCCCGTGCGAAAATTGCGTCCTACAACAATCAGACCGCATAGGCCAGAACGCGAACTGGGGCCCCTGCCCGATCCAACCTATGTCTCAGTCCGGTTACTACCGCGTCCGCGTGCCAATCACAGGCAATCGTCAATTCTACCGCCTTGTTCAGCAATTGCCTTGACCCAATCGTTGTACTGGCCAGGCGGTCCTGTCGAGAACGCTCAACGTGTAACACGCATCTTGCAGCGTTCAACCGAGCACCGGTCTTTGGTGTGTAACTTTGAACTTCGACGCGGGCGCTCTGTTCGGCGGCCATTCACTTTGCTAGCGAGCGCAAAGTCGGAGGGAACCACCCGCCCTGCTTATGCAACGCTATTTCTGCCTCCCATTTTTCTGTCACCCCCCGAATCCTGCACGCACCTCTGCGAACACCGACCGGCGTTATTCGGCACAAAAATGCGGGGCAAAAAACACGAGCCTGCACCGAACCTACGGCATGGCATCAAACACTGCCATCTCCCAGAAAAACCATTTTTCTGCCACCCATTTTTCTGCCTCCCCCCAAATCTTTCTAACCAACATTTCCTGCGATTGATGTTTCTGCCATTTTATCTTTCTGCACCAGGCCGGTGAGACCTGATCCGGCACCATTTCACCGCGCCTTCGTGGCTTCGATCCGCTCTATCAGAGCGACTGGGTCAGCAATCGTCCCAAATTCAAGTTCGAGTGAATCATTCTTGACGCGGATTGTTTTGCCGGTCTGGAGCGCTTCCGCCCAGAAACGCTCCGGCGTAATCGAGGGGGCGATCTGGCATGCGAGCGCGTAGAGCCCGGCAATCCATGGTACCGACCAGCTCCATCCCCCGCTGTCGTAGTGAACGTAATGGTTATCACCGGTTGGGCTGGCCGTGGAGCGTGCGTCCATGGGCACAAGCAATCGTTTCCCTGGCGCAAACCGTTGTTGGCCGCCCCAGAACATCGCCGCCCACCACGAACCCGGCCCAAAAGAAGAAAAGTCGTTCGGGTCCGCCATCGCTTCCCGGCCAAGTCCGTGAAACGCAAGTCCGTAGCAGGCTTCGATGGCCGTGGACACAACAAACACCTTCTCTTTCCTGGCCCGCTCGACGGCGTCCATGGCTTCCGCATAACCTTTCTGGTTGGGGCTCCAACCGACTGAAATCGAGATTACTCTGATCTTTCGCCCGACCGGAAGGCTCGCGTTCACGTCGAGCAAACGATGGATCGACTGAGCAAGCCAAGTAAAGTCCCACTCGAAGTCCTTGCCCGGCTGGAAAACACCGTGCGTTTCGGCGATATAGTACAAGTCCGACTCGGGCGCCACACCAACGTTTTTGCCCACGGCTATGGATGCCACGGCTGGGCCGTGCATCTGTGCGGGAGCGTCGGCGGAGCTATGAATCTCCTCGTACAACTGAAGTCGATCGCGGTACTCGACGTGATCAACCAACAGTGTCTGGTCAATAACGCCGACTGCGACACCCTTGCCGGTGATGCCGCGGGCATGAAGCCTGCGCACGCCCAAACCCGGGTCTTTGCCAAGGTCCATGATCCGCTGCGGGTCGAACCCGGCGGGCAGTTTCTGCGGCCAACGCGTCACACTATCGAAGTGGGCGTGTAAGAGGTCCAACAACCTGTCGCTCAGGTCCAATTGGCTCAGGTCAGAACCCCGCACATCAACCTGCCAATGGCCACCTGACTTCGGATTGTAGCGGGGCAACTCGGAGTAACGCCCGCGTTGAAAGTTCACAGGTTTTGGCTGGCGAACGATCTCGAGTTTGCCCGGCGCAGACAGCAAAGTACGATAGCTGAGCTCGACCGATTTGCCCTCGGCCAGAGGTCTTGCCGCTTCACCAGCCGGTCGATCGAACACATCGTTGCCCAACTTCTCATTTAGCACAATCCGCTCGACGCGCAACAGCGCACGCGCTCCGGGCCGGACTAGAAATGGCATGCGTACGTTGTCCACCTGTTTGTAGTCGTCTATTCTGACTTCGCCCACACCGACCATCAGACCGGTAACCTTGTCGAATATAAACCGTGGAAACGGCCCTTCGCTGTTCTTCGTCCCAACAGCCACAACGACGCGCTCGCCGTCCCGGTCCTCTTCGCAAACAGTTCCTTCCATAAGCCGACTTAGCGCCAACTGGCCCGGCAGATGAAACGCCATTGCGAGGTCCATCAGCTCACCTGCGTCCTTGTCTTTCATCTCGAGAACACCCTCCGGTGTTTTCCGCCAGCAACGACCGCGGCTGTCGCGGCCCTGACTGATTTCGATCCCACGCGAGGTTCGGGCGACCAATCGCACCAAGCCAGGCCGTTTCAGACTGAGCTCGAAATCGAATGACGATTGACCTTCCTGGCCTGTGCCTTTGATGACGATCGATTCAATCCTCTCGATCACAGCGCGCCCGCCGACAGCCGTGAAATGCTTTTCAAACACGTCTGAGGCCTTGGCCGAGCTGGCGCCTGGATCGGCGATGCCCTGAGAGGCAAGCGCTGCTGCTATCAAACAGAATAGGACCGCAATGGTGTTTTTCATCGGGAAAAGTCTTTCGGAGTCAATTGACGCAGGAGATAACAACCGAAATGTTCGATCATGCAGGCTGCCGACGCACATGAACGGACAGCTTGGCGCAGATACACAAGAATGTTATGTGCATCCTCCAATAGCTTTTCCGGTTCAGCAAAGGCGAGCGACCCTTCTCGGCGCCTTCCGGGAGGAGCGTTTCCCAAGTTTAACTGGGATCGGTACTTCATTGAGTCATGCAGCCGCACGTTCCGTTCTTCTAATAAGACTCAGACATAACCGGCCGCGAAGTGTCACGTGAAAAACCAGATTATCCCGGAAACCTCAAGGGACAACCGAACGAGGTTGCGACGAAGGCAGTACAGTAGGGCTCACAGTCCTTTGTGCGCCGCGATCTCCACAGAAACTCCCGTCATTGCCTCGTAAGCGGAACAGCGGCGGCATTCGATTCTTCCGCTCAAAAAGCAATCTGACTGCTTCCGCTGCTGCCCGAGCAACCCGCCGAGGTCAGTCCATGTGAAAGACCTCTTCCATCGCAGCCCACCATTCACCCGGCTTGCGACTCTCGAGCGGCGCCTGGCATGGCATGCAGAACGACCACCATTTCTGCGTCATCGGATCTGCCGCCATTTTCGCCATGTCCGCTCCAAAATCGTTGCCCGTGTATTCGAAATAACTGAACAGGTACGGCTTGCCATCGTCGAGCGTTCTCAGGAAAATCGAGTAATTCCTCAAGTTGCACTCGCGAATCATCCGGAGAACATCAGGCCAGACGGCAGCGTGCAGCCGCTTGTATTCTTCGACTTTGTCAGGATTCAGGCCAATAACCATTCCGTAACGTTGCATAGCATTATGATGCTAACCCCGAAATCTCATAGGAACAACAGCCAACCACACCTGAACCGGCATTGTACCAATATTCCCATGCCAAAGGCGGCACTCGAACAGCCACGGGCGTTCCTTCACCCAAAGTGCGCGACACCCATGGCTGTTAGAGTTCTGCGTTTACGCGGAAAGGAGAAGTCCGAGCGGTCACAGGCTTTCAGCAGAGTCGCCGAGGTTCAGCGGATACCGGCCATGCTCCCGAACAAGGTTCACAATGTAATCGTAGGTTCGGCCCGAAACGGCCCCGCTCACCGAATGATCAGATTGAAAGATGTAACCACCGCCCTGTGCTGCATTGAGCTTGCGCAAAACTTCGAACCGGATGGCGTCGCGATCGCCCGTCTCCCAGACACGGATATCGCTGTTGCCGCAGAATGCGATTCGGTGCCCATAACGACGCCGCAAATCCAGCACGTTCATGCCAGCTTTGGCTTCCAATGGGTTGTAAGCATCAACACCAATCTCGATGAAATCCGCGAAAATCGCGTTGACGTTGCCACACCCGTGGTAGATCACCGGCAGGCCGTGCTCATGCACCGCCTCCACCATCTTGGCCACCCATGGTTTGAAATACTGCCGCCAGTATGCGGGAGACATGAACGTGGATTTCTTGTATGCCACATCGCCCCAGATGACAAACCCGTCCAGCAACCCATCCGCAGCTTCGAGTTCCGCTCGCGCCATTTCGACGTAATACACCCCAAGCCGGTTGATCACGGCGCCCATGCGCTCGGGGTATTCCCCCATCCAGAGCATTGCGTTGGTTTGGCCAATCAAACGCGTGAGGCATTCACTGGCTTCGATCATGCTCCCGTAAACAGGGAAATCCGGCCGCAACGACTCGACGGTTCTCAGCCATGGCGGCGAATTGCGCTCGAAACCATCGCCAACCCCAGCAATCTGGTTGTCTCCCGCAGAAAAGAACCGCCGGCGGTCGCGAGGTGAGTCGAACTCAGCTCGCTCGAGTTTCTCGATGGTATCGATTTCCCACGAGCGCATTTCTGGCATGGGAAACTCGAAGTGCTTGTGGATGACAGCGCCGAACCCGGTCTTAACGACGACCTCCTCCGGCGTTTCCTTTAGTGTTTCGAACGGCCGAATCCACGGGTCCATGTTGGGCACAGTCACGATCCAATCGAGGTCGTAGTGGTAGTAAGGATTGGCGTCGGCACCCAGCCCAAGCTCACGGCGCCAACGCCGGACAAAACTCCCCCAGAAAAAATCGCTGATCGGCACGCGATCCGGTTCTTCGTGGCGCAAAGCCTGGTTGAGTCGTTCGAGTTTCCGCAGTGCCCCCGGGCTGCGCTCGGTCGATCGACCCGATTTGCCGACAGTGTCGAACATACTCATAAGATTCAGCGGCCGCTGCTTTGGGAGCGGCCAGCCTGACCCCGGGCTTCTATCATGCCGCGAACGAAGTGTCCATGACCAGATTTGCACGGTCTGAAGGCACATGAAAGGCAACGGCGCCGAAAGCGCAGCCGTCCCCGGCCTCATCAACCCGACGGCCAATCTTGCGGCCAGTTTGAACCACACAAAACCCGCGCCCGAACATTCACAGGCCGAGTGCCTGTCACATAAACTGGCATGCCATCCTCCAAGACCCGCTGAATCTACGCCGTCGCGGATTAACTTGCACTCCTCAGAATCGGACTTCAAAATGCGGCGAGTTGAAGTTCGTACAATTGGTGAACCTGTGACCAGCCGTGACTGTGGCGGCGGAGTAGCTGCCACGCTGGCCGCAGGCTCCAGCAGCAATCCACGCAAATAACACAAGCCACATGGAAACAAAAACCTCTCGACTCGGAATGACCGCTGCCATGTTTGCTCTGGCCGCGTTCTCGGCCATCACACAGGCTGCGACCAATGCGCTGCCCACTGAGTCCGCACTGCCACTGGGATCATCCGCCACTCGCGGTTTCACCGTGCGCTCGGTCCAAGCGCCGTCTGATGCTGCCGTCCCGAACAACTTGATCCGCGCGATCAGACAGCTCAACGGAACTCTCACCGATGCAGGCGGCAATCTAATAGCCAACGAAGCCTACCCCGGCCCGAACCCCGACGGCAGCTACGACGTCGATACCGTCAACTTCGAGTTGTACGGCTTCGCTGTTACAATTCTTGATCTCAACGATATCGAGCTTGCAACGTTCCTGTCACAGCCATTCCCGGGCCTGCCCGGCCTCGGTGGTCACGACAACAACTCCGCTGTCGAGGTGGTCGGGTTCCTCGAATTGACCGCCGGAGTGCATACTTTCGGAGTGAGCGTCTGCGCTGAACGCACTGACTTTAACGACGACGACGGCTACGCCGTATTTGTCGGCACCAATCCAAGGGATTACTTCGCCCTGAAGGTGGGCGAATTCGAGCGTAACGCACCCGGCTTCCAGAACAACTGGCGCAACGAGAATCAATGGTCCGTGCAAGCGCCGGTGACCGGATTGTATCCGTTCCGAATTGTCTATTGGCAGACAGCACATGGCGCCAACCTCACCTTTTACAGCGTAAATCCGGACACCGGTGAACGCATCCTCGTCAACGACCCAAGCAATCCCCAAGCCATCAAAGCTTACAAGGACACCTCGGTAGCGGCAGCAAAGGGACCCTATGTGGCAGAAGTCAGCCCTCAACCCGGCTCCGACGGCAACAGCGCCAGCGCGCCTATCGAGGCCGTGATTGTGGATGGCGCAGCCACCGTTGCCACCGCTGACGTCAAGTTGTTCCTGAACGGGAACCAGGTCGCGCCACAGTCACTTTCCAAGACAGAAAACAAGGTGTTCGTTCACTACGAACCCAACGCTTCCCGACCAGACAAAGCCAATTCAGTCAGGCTCGAATTCAAAGATTCAGCCGGCGTCGCCCATGTTGCCACATGGTCTTTTGGTATCATCGTCGCAGGCGGTGGCGGCACAGTGGTCACTGGCCAGTGGGATTTCGACAACGGCGACCTGCGCGCCACTGTCGGAAAGCCCCTCGAGTACTTGGACGGGCCCAACGGACTTACCAAGCAGGGAACACGCTTTGGCACGACAACTGAATTGGGCGTCCCCGACATCGCGGGTCAGCCTGCCAAGGTGATGGAAGTGCCCGGCGATCTTTCGAACAAGATCGGCTACATCATGGACCATGGCATCGCTCCCAACGGCGGCGGCACCAAGGTCAATCAGTACACGCTCATCATGGATATCCTTGTAGGCACAACCGGCCCCGGAGCCGCCTCCCTGCTCCAGATAAGCTCCACAAACAACACCGAC
>JAAYVR010000126.1 GCA_012517065.1 Verrucomicrobiota bacterium
CAAGCACAAAATCCATATTATTAAAGCAATAGTTCGACAAACCACAATATTATTTAGGGGATATGCTTTGAGATACATAACATTTTGACGCTCAACATGAAATCAAAGAAGCCCTACCGTAATTCGTAAACTCGGGCTAGGGGTCTAGCATAGTATTGAAAAGTGCTTCACATTCGCGAACATTCTCGGGCTGCAAGTTTGGTCAGTTTTTCCGTATATCCTTCTCTGGCCGCCAGTAAGGCGGTCACGACAGTGCAGCCTTTGGAAGTGATTCTACATCAATTGTGTGCGTGTCAGCTTGCGCAGGAGGCATTGAGCGCACGGAGCTGAGTCAGGAGACGAGTGACACTGGCAAGGCGACGCCTTTGTTCTTGTGCGCCACCGTGGGCCGGACAGACATGAGCGGCCGGGGACAGCCGCGGTCGTGAACCCGATATAGGGACAGACACGTTGTTTGTGCATGAAACCAAAGCGGCAGCAAGCCGCCGCACTCCAAGCGCTTCGCGCCGACCAAAGCCCACTGCATCCGCGGCAGCGCGTGCGAAACCATTGTGATCAACGCGCTCTTCCTCGCGACTGAGTCGCAGGGCATATTTCCCAGCCCGGCGTGGCTGAAGGTCCGGGGGAAAGAGCCGGGGCGTTGCCTGTCAGGCGACTTTGGTTTTGGCTAAGTCGGGCTGGGGGATATGTGGGCTAACGGTTCAGGTCTGCGGTTTGCGGCTTGAACCAATGCATAGCACTGGATATGTTCAACACGTCTGGAAAATGCCAATTGCCCCGATGAACAATGCCGGGCAGGTAAATCGAGAAACCGAACCGGATTCACAACAATCCATGAGCGGTAAACACTTTGTTGCACGGCTAATGTGTCTGAACCTAACGCCGCTGCGGAATAGCCAGAACTCCGTTTGGCAATAACTCCTGAAAAATGAGAACAATCACAAGGTATTTCCCTGCTTTTGTGTTGGGGCTTTTCTTCTTGCTCGGCCGCCAAACAAGCGCTGCGTCGCAGGTCAAAGGCACGGTGACAGACACCTCAGGCCAGCCCGTCGAAGGCGCCGAGGTGCAGTTTCACGTGGCAGTCGAGGGCTATGGGTCTCGAGAGCTGCGGCTCGAGGCGAAAGCAACAACTGATGGGAAAGGCGGCTTCGAGTTGCCGGCATCTGCTCCATACGGAGTGATTGTGGTGCGCAAGCCCGGCCTTGCCCATGGCTGGATTGAAGTTGATCAGCGTCCGACCGAACCAATTCACATCACTCTCACGCCACCGGCATCTGTTGCGGGCAAGGTCGTTGACGAGGCTGGCAAACCGGTTCAGGGCGCGGATGTCCACGTCACCGCAGTGTACAGCTCCGCGTCGGCAACGTCCGGGAGACGCTCGTTTCGCTATCTTGCAGGGAGCATTGCACGCCAGCTGTACAAGACCAGAACCGGCGATGACGGACGATTCAGAATCGATGGGTTCCCCACGAACGCATCCGTGAATCTCGCTGCTTCGGCGGGTGGCAAGGCCACCCCCCACGAAGAAAGCCAGATGATCGGCCCCGGTCTGACGCAGTGCGTGGCAGGCAGTGAAGATGTCGAGTTGATGTTGCAAGCCACGGGAAGCATCGAAGGCAAGATTGTCATGCCTGAACCTTCACAAACCGTGCCAACGGCCAGAATCGTGCTCGATTCGGGGCTTTCAGCCCAGGGGGACATCGGACTCGAGGTTTCGTCGAAGGCTGACGGCAGTTTTCTGATCACCAACGTACCTGCAGGTTCATACAAACTCGGCGCGGTTTTTGGCACAAACACTTTGCCTGAGTGGGTGGCAGAGTCGGTGCCGGTTGTAATCGAACCGGGCCGCACAACGACGGACGTTCAGATCAAGGCTGCCCGTGGTGGTGTCTTGGAGGTGTCGGTCGTAAGCGAAAAGGAGAGGAAACCTGAACCTGAAGTCCGGCTGCTGGTGCAGTCGCCGAACTTCAGTGTGTGGTCGAATGCGGGGGACGACGGTGTTGGGAGGCTGCGGTTGCCGGGGGGCATATTCTACCTTTTGGCATACCAGTACGGTACATGGGCAAAAAATGTTGAGGTTCAAATCGAGGAAGGCGAGACGAACCGTGTCGAGGTGGAAATGCCAGCGCCTGTGAAAATCGCGGGTGTTGTTCGCAGAGCCGACGGCCAACCGGCTGCGAACATTGAAGTCCGGGTCATAAGTTCATACGACCTTTCTGCTGACAAGAGCCTTACAGATGCGGCTGGGCGTTTTGAGATCGAGACGCGGCGTGCACAACGTGAGATGAATCTGAACTACTGTGTCCTAGCCCGTGATTTGCAGAACAACCTCGTTGCCACAGTCGAGTTCGAAGATGTCACGAACACGCTGCAGCTTACCCTCGGTCCCGCGCTTTCATATGTCGGCCGCGTTGAGTGCCAGGGCAAACCGGTCACAAACCACGTCGTGGCGTTGCTGTTCTGGATTGAGAACAACGGGTTGCGCATCGACGGACTCGCGACGAATACAGGAGTACCGGGCGGCTTCGAGATTCGTGCGTTGCCAGCCGGTCGGAGGTACGGCTTGATAGTGTCGGCTCCGGGCTGCGGCCAGCACTCAAATTTCGAGTTGCCGAGCGACGAACCGCAACGAGTCGAACTCGATCCAATAGAATTGAAACCGGCCAACCTCAAGCTTGCAGGCGTTGTGTTGGACGCAGAAGACAAACCTGTCGCGGGCGCAATGGTGCATTTGCATGGCAACCCGCAGCCAAATGCGTCCACCCGGACCGACCGCAAAGGGCGTTTCACTTTCAACCACGTCTGTGAAGGCCAAGCCATGCTCACGGCAAATTTGGTTGACACTTACAGAACCGATTACGGCAACGCCACAGCACAGGGCGGCGACACAAACGTGGTTGTCAGGCTTGGACAGAACATGTCGCGGGCTGGAGGCACGCAGCGCAAACTCACGGGCATCGTAACGGACCCGGAAGACAAACCCGTCGCCGATGCTGAGGTCAAAGTATATCCTTCCAATGACAGAGGACGTGCTAAAACCGACACGAACGGCAGATACAACCTGAGTTATTACCTTGAACAATGGGTTCTGGATTCAGGGGAACCGGCGTGTCTGGTGGTTATGCATCGCGCCCGCGGCCTTGCGGTCGCCGAAGAGATCGAGGAGGGCATCACGAATTTGAACGTTCAACTCAAACCTGCGCTGAAACTGGCTGGCCGGGTTGTGAACACCGCCGAGGTCGCGATCACGAATGCGCAGCTCGATTTGTGGTTGATTGCCGGCAGCACATTGAGCTCTGTCAACGAGGGTAGAATTCAGGCGAACGCGGACGGCGCTTTTGAAATCAGCGGGCTACCTGCTGGGCCAAGGTACATGCTCCGCGCAACCGCGCCCGGCCACGGCGTGGACGAACAGCAGGCTGATACCGGCGAATTGCAAACCAACCTCGTCGAACTTCCACCGTTTGTATTGAAAGTGGCCGACAAGCTTATAGCCGGACGAGCGGTGGATGAGAATGACAAACCGGTTCGGAATGCGCAGGTTCACGTTTTCGGAGACGGGCAGCCGATGGCGATTGTTGCCACCGACAAGGACGGGCGGTTCCAACTCAAAGTCTGTGAAGGGAATGTTCACATTCAAGTTAGTTCCCAGCGTGGCTATGGGCAAACAGTCGCTGAAGCAGGCGAAACCAACGTCGTTGTCCAGATCATGCCATATGACAGAGCACGGCCTGCTCCCGCTAGAGCGGCTTCCATGAAAGGGAAACCGTGTCCTGATTTGGCGAATGTGGGCATTGCTGCCGAGGACGTGCCAAAGGGAAAACCGTTTGTCATTTGTCTTTTTGACCTTGAACAAAGGCCGTCGCGGCGTTCTGTCCGGCTTCTTGATGCGCAGTACGAATCACTCAAGAACAAAGGAGTTTCAGTCATTGCGGTTCAGACTGCCCTTGTCTCCGACGAACAGTTCCAAGAATGGAAGAGTTCGGCCCCTGCGCATTTCCCGGTTGGTCGTGTTCGCGAGAAGACTTCGAGTGCAAGCTGGGCCACTGGCGTGGAATCTCTGCCGTGGCTGATACTTGTTGACGCTGATGGCAAGGTTGCGGCCGAGGGATTCGCCATCGACGAGCTTGAAACCAGAGTGGCCGAGCTGAAGAAGTAAGCCCAGTTTTCCGCGCTGTGGTGTTCCCGACCGGAGCCGCTTCTGAATCAATAAGGCTGAGTATGTGTCTCAAACCGGGGCGCAGAACAGCATGAGGAACCGGCATGCATGCGCGGGTGAGAAAAAGTATTTGCATCTGACGGTGCATTGCCTCTGATTGTGTCGCGCGGTGCTTCAAGGGCGATCGAGAGTAAGATGGATGTATGTATTTCCTGAAGCGACTTGTTGGTTTACCTTTGCTGATACTGATCATCAGCGCCCTGGCGTTTCTGTTGGTTCGATTGGCGCCGGGCGGACCGTTCGATCGCGAGCGCAGGCCCGCGTCGCCTGAGATCGAGCGCGCATTGCTTGCGAGGTATCACCTCGACGAACCGTTGTGGAAACAATATGCGAGATTCTTGCGCGGTCTTTTGAAGGGCGATTTCGGCGCGTCGCTCAAGTACAGAAACCACACTGTCTCGGACATAATCGTGCAGGGGCTGCCCGTTTCGCTGGCGTTGGGAGGACTGGCGTTTGGATTGGCGATGGGATTGGGCATTCCCGCAGGGTTCTACGGCGCTTTGCGGCGTGGCAGTTGGCGTGACCATGGCCTGAGTGTTGTCACCTTGTTGGCTGTGTGTGTACCGGGGTTTGTGGTTGGTCCTATTCTGGTAATGCTGTTCGCCGTGAAATGGGAGATTTTCCCGCCAGCGCTCTGGGAAAGCCCGCATCATGTTGTGTTGCCGACAGTCAGCCTTGGTTTGTATTTCGCGGGAAAAGTTGCGCGACTCTGCAGAGAAGGCATGGCACAGACACTCGAGTGCGATTTCATACGTGCTGCACGGGCCAAAGGCTTGTCGGAAACGGCTGTGTTGCTGCGGCATGGGTTCCGCCTTGGGATATTGCCTGTGGTTTCGTACTCGGGGCCGATGCTTGCGGACCTTTTGACCGGCTCGTTTGTCATCGAAAACCTGTTCCAGATTCCCGGCATCGGAGTCTTCCTTGTGAACAGCTCCCTGAGCCGTGACTATCCCATGGTCGTTGGCCTTGTGCTGCTTTACGCAGTGTTGCTGCTGGTGCTGAATCTGCTGGTGGATTTTGCCTACAGTCTGCTGGATCCGAGAATCCGATACGATTGACAGGCTGGCTTATGCGTGTGTTTTCTCTCGGCAGTGAGAAGCGGGCTTGGGATCGATTTCGAGCCAATCGCGCTGCAGTTGTGAGTGCATGGTTCGTGGTGTTGCTGGCGCTGTTGACCTTTTTTGGGCCCTTTGCATGGCCCTACGAACCAAATGCCATCAGCGATCTGCAGTTTGCAGCTCCGAGCCTGTCGCACTGGCTCGGCACCGACGTGCACGGGCGCGATATGCTGGCGCGAGTCCTCTACGGGACGCGCATCAGTCTGACGGTGGGTGCGGTGGGAGCAGGCGTGAGCCTTGTAATAGGCGCGTTGTGGGGTGCGGTTGCCGGCTACGTGGGCGGGCGCACTGACGGAATCATGATGCGCATTGTGGACATTCTTTACTCATTGCCATCGATAATCTTCGTGATTGTCCTGATCACGGCGCTAAACGGTTTGGTCGAGCGCTGGCAAGCAATGGGCTTGAGTGCCGAATCCGCAAAAACAATTCAACTGATCGGGTTGTTCGGCGGGCTGGGATTGGTTTCATGGTTGACCATGGCGCGTATTGTGCGGGGGCAGGTATTGTCGCTTCGCAACCAGCCGTTTGTCGAAGCCAGCCGCGCGCTTGGGGCCGGTCACCTGCACATTCTGCGCCGGCACATTCTACCAAACGTGGCCGGGGTTGTTATCGTGTATCTTGCTCTGACGGTCCCGGCGGTTGTGCTTTACGAATCGTTCTTGAGCTATCTGGGGCTCGGGATTCAACCGCCACAAGCGAGCCTCGGATCGCTCATTGCCGAAGGCGCGAGCCAGATCAATCCCATTAGGACGTACTGGTGGCTGATTGTTTTTCCCGCGTGCACTCTTGCCGGAACACTTTTGGCGCTCAATTTTGTGGGTGACGGACTGCGCGATGCGCTCAGTCCGCGAAGCGGTCAGAACAAGGGTTGAAAGGTTCGGAATCGCGATCACGAACCGATGCACTCGCGCATGAGCTGCAGGAACCTTCGGCAGGTCTCACGCATGTCGCCCGGGTGCTTGTCCTGTTCGATGGAGACGAATCCTCTGAACCCGATCTGCTTCAGCGCGGAGATAATTGCCTGAAAATCCATCACACCCTCGCCGATATGGACGAATCTGCGCATTTGGCCGTCGATGTCGCGCATGTGAAGGTTCATGAGCTGTTTGGCAACTTTGTGAATTGCCACTGGCGGGTATTCGCGTTGCAGGAGCGTCCAGCCGGTGTCCAGGTTGAAGCCGAGCGCCGGGTCGCGCACATGGTCCCACAGACGCAGAAACGCTGTCGCGTCGGGGATCAAACAGTGCGTATGGTGCTCGATAGTGAACTTGAGTCCGTGCGCTTTGGCGCGTGCCAAACAGGCCTTCGTCGTTTCCACGAACTGGGCCCAGACGCGTTCCCAGTTGAAATCGGGGGCAATATCAATATGGAACTTCTCTCCTGGTTTTGGGTTTGGGATTTCGTAATAGCGCGGCAGGTAGCTGGTCGGCCCTTTGAGTTCACGTGCCCACGGTGCAACGATGTTGACAATTGGTGCCCCCAGTTTTGCTCCAAGGCGGCAACCGGTCTCGAAGCTGTCCAATGCGCGTTCTCGGGCATCGGGCTTCGTGCTCGAAAGGTCTTCGACAACGGGTTGAAAAAGCACGAACTGGGAAACGCTCAAACGGGCGCGATCAAGTTTCTGCTTCAATCTGTCGATTCGGGCATCGGTCCAGAAGGTGCGCAAGTCTTCCGGCGCGGCAACAATCAGCTCGATGCCATCGAAGCCCAATTCACCGACCGTTTCAATGGCTGGCTCGGGGTCAACCCCCGGCGAAAAGTCATGGAAACACCAGCTCAAGCAGCCAACCTTTATCTCAGCTCTGCCGGATGACGAATCTGCGGCCCCCGCACTTTGGAGGCAAAAGCCTGGCAATGCCAGGGCCGTCGCCCCCAAAAAACCGCGCCGCGACACGCCCTGCCGCGCAGTCTCTTCCTGTAAGCCACGGTGAGGCTCGTGTGCCGATTGGATTTGTTGTTTGTGTTCCATTGGGGTTGCTTTCATTTGTCGTCGTAAAACAGGGATTGTCTTCGAGATTCTTTCGGCAAGTCAACGTTTGGTATGGCGCATGCCTGACCGGAGTCAAAATGGTGGAAATGCGTCCACAGGATCAGCCAGCGAGAGCGTCCCGCCGAACCTTGTGCACGCTCAAGTCCTAACCAAATGACTGAAACTGGAACCTACAGATGTGATCGACGCCGTCAACTCAGAAACGGCGGTCGGTGAGAATGTCCACGCTTCAGGATGTGCAGAGCACGCCGCGAGCGCCAGGTCAGATACCTGGCCTCGGGCACCTTTACCTCACCTTGATTGAAACAGGCTGCGGTATTGCTGCGCCGTCTTTGCGGGGGTCCGAGGCGCCGTAATTGACGCCTCTTGCAAAGTCGCGCAGAACAGCCTGGCCACCTCCGACCGCCTGTGCGAACGCGCCGACAATTTTGACCTCATGGCCCAAAGCGCGGAGTTCATCAACGGACTCTCCGGGAACGCGCGACTCGAGCTGCACATCGCATCCGGTGAAGGTCATTTTCGTGAATCTCGGCGCCTCGAGCGCCGCCTGAATGTTGAGCCCGTAATCAACGACGTTTGCAACGAACTGCGCGTGCGCTTGCGCCTGGTTCCAGCCGCCCATGATCCCAAACGCGATCCTGAGGCTGCCCCTTTCCATGAAGCCGGGGATTATTGTGTGCAACGGGCGTTTGCGCCCTGCAAGTGCGTTGGGATGCCCACGGTCAAAACTGAACAAACCGCCGCGGTTTTGCAGAACAAAACCACACCCATCTGGAACCAGTCCCGACCCGAAGCTGTAGTAGTTGCTCTGAATCAGTGAAATCATATTGCCTTCTGAATCGACCGCACACAAATAGGTTGTGTCGTTGCCTGCTTCAGGGGGAACGCCAGGAGCAACGTCACAGTTTGCACGGCTCGGGTCGATGAGAGCGGCACGCGTCCTGGCGTATTGTTTGTCAAGAAGACCAGCCACAGGCACGCCATTCACGCGCGGGTCCGCTATGTACCTGAGGAGATCAGCGTAAGCGAGTTTCTTTGATTCGATCATTGCATGCAATGCCCGTGCTGAGAGGTGGCCGTAATCGGCGAGCGGCTGGCATTCCATCAAATTCAACATCATCAGCGCGGCAATGCCCTGGCCGTTTGGCGGGATTTCGTGCACTGTCCAGCCGCGGTATGTCACCGATATCGGTCTCACCCATTCGGCCTCGAACGCACGCAGATCGTCTTTGGTTAGAGTCCCTCCCAATCGCTGTGACCAAGAAACAACGCGGCGTGCCAATTCGCCATCGTACATCACTCTCGGACCGCGTTTTGCAATCATGCGGTAGGCCGCCGCAAGGTCCGGGTTCTTGAAAACTTCTCCAAGCTGAGGAGCGCGCCCGCCGGGCAGAAAAGTGCGCGTTGCATTGGAGTCACTGCGCAGCAAACGTTCGCCTGAGGACCAGTATTCGGCAACGAGTTCACTGACAGGAAAACCGTCTTCAGCGTAGCGGATTGCTGGTGCGAGCGATTGGCGCAAGGGTTTCCGACCGAAACGGCCGACGAGTTTTCCCCACCCGTCAACAGCGCCGGGTACTGTCACCGAATGGATACCGCTCAGCGGCATGTTCGTATGGCCACGCTGCCGCAGAAACTCGATCGTCAATCCGGCCGGTGCCCATCCGCTGGCGTTAAGCCCGTGCAGTGTTCCGCTGCGAGCGTCATACACAATCGCAAACAAATCACCGCCTACACCGCACATCATTGGGGCGACAACGCCCATCACTGCATTTGCAGCAACCGCAGCGTCCACAGCCGAGCCGCCTTGTGCAAGAACTTCAGCACCTGCTTGCGCTGCCAGCGGATGCTCTGCAGCAACTATTCCCTGTTTGCTGACAACCATGGACCTGCCCTGAGTTCGGTCAGCGGCGTTGAGGGAATCTGAAAGGTTTGTAACCATAACTGCGCTGATCATGCCAAGACGAAAAACTGCTCGAATCAATTTGCAGTTCATGAGCCAAACCTACGCTCCAGACGGCCAAATGACAGCTCCAAAATCCCCGTGGAGCATTTTGGTGTGATTGTCGTCAAACAAATTGGTGCCAATGCTTCTGAACGCGAAATGAGAATCGCCATGAAAAGAATGCTGCTAGCGCTCCTGTATCTGATGATCGGGATCGGACCCGTTGCATACGCGGATGGGTTGATAATCGTCCATGACCCCGGTCCAACGCCGCCCGTGTTTCCTCCGCCGTGGCCAGGGCCGCGTCCGCCGCGCCCCCCGTTTGTTCCTCCGCCGCGCACGTACACATTCGCCCCGCTCGAGGTGAAGTATCATCACGTTGATGTGAAAGTCCGTGACCAAGTGGCCACGACAACCGTAGATCAGGAGTTTTACAATCCAAACGACAGACAGCTCGAGGGCACGTATGTTTTTCCGGTGCCGCAGGGCGCGCATATCGACAAGTTCAGTCTCGAGGTTGACGGCCGGCTGCTCGAAGCCGAATTGCTCGCCGCAGACAAAGCCCGCCAAATCTATGAGGATATTGTCCGCCGCCACCGCGATCCGGCCCTTCTCGAATACGCGGGGCGCGATCTGTTCAAAGTTCGCATTTTCCCAATAGAGCCCCGGCGCGGCAAACGCGTCAGACTCTCTTACACAGAACTGCTAAAAACAGATTCCGGAGTGACCCGGTATCTTTACCCGCTAAACACAGAGAAGTACTCCGCAAAACCTGTCCCCAACGTAAGCATCAAGCTCGAACTGCAATCGAGCAGGCCGTTGAAAACCGTGTATTCGCCAAGCCACAACGTCGAAGTGCGGCGACACGGCGATGACCAAGCCACAATCGGATTCGAGGCAAACAACGTCAAACCCGACACTGACTTTGTGCTCCTGTTTTCAAGAGCCGAGGGCGACGTCGGCCTCACTCTGTTGACCCACCGAACCGGGACCGACGACGGCTATTTTCTCGTTCTGGCCACGCCGTCTTTCTCAACCGACACAAAAAACGTCGTTGCAAAAGACATCACATTTGTACTCGACACCTCCGGATCAATGGCCGGAAAGAAACTCGACCAGGCCAAAAAGGCGCTCACCTACTGCGTCGAAAGCCTGAACGAACACGACCGATTCGAGATAATACGCTTTTCAACCGAGGCTGAACCTTTGTTTGGCCGCCTTGTTGACGCTGCACGCGCCAATCGCGACCGCGCCGAACTGTTCGTGCGTGAATTGAAAGCCTCAGGCGGCACAGCAATCCATGACGCACTCAAACAAGCCCTTACCATGCGATCCGATGACAGCAAACGTCCCTCCTATGTGATTTTCCTGACCGACGGCCTGCCCACCGTTGGGGAAACCGACAACGACCGAATCATCGCAATGGTCCGCAGCAGCGGAGCCCCCGCCAACATAATTCGAGTGTTCTGCTTCGGCATCGGCACCGACGTTAACACGCATTTGCTCGATCGCATCACAGAGACAACCCGGGCCGCCAGCGCATACGTGTTCCCAGACGAAGACATCGAGGTAAAAGTGTCCTCCTTCTTCAACAAGATCAACGAACCCGTTCTCACCAACGTCAAGCTTCATTTCCCCGATACTGTGCGTGTCACCATGCTCCATCCGCCAACAATGCCCGACCTTTTCAAAGGCGAACAGCTCGTCATTGTCGGGCGCTATTCCGGAAATGGGACCGGCAATGTCACTCTGGAAGGGGCTGTCAACGGCAATCCAAAGTCTTTCCAGTACGAGGTGCGATTCCCCGAATCGGAGGCTGACATGGACTTCATTCCGCGCCTTTGGGCCACCCGAAGAATTGGATACCTTCTCGATGAAATCCGATTGCGCGGTGAGAACCCCGAACTGCGCGACGAAGTCGTCCAACTCGCCCGCAAGCACGGCGTCGTAACCCCATACACGGCGTATCTGATTCACGAAGATGAGCAACGCAGAAACGTGCCCGTGGCAATGCGCTCATTCCCGCAGTTTGTAACCAATCAACAAATCAGCGCCGTGGCTCATGAGGTGTACCAAAGCTATGTCTCTGAGGCGACCGGAGGTTCAGCTTTGGCAGCAGCGAGTTACGTCTCAAGCCAGAAAGTTGCAAGCCAGGTTGACCATGCTTTGCAAGCCGGCGCCGCCGAGATAAGCCGCGCGATCATGTACCGTAGGGCTGCAGCGCCCCCGACTGCCAGTGGCCGAATCCAAAGTGCCAGCGGCACGGACGCAGCCGATCAACTTGTGGCTTCGACGCAACAGACACGATTTGTCGGCGGACGCACGTTTTTCCTCAATGGTGACCAGTGGATCGACTCTCAGATCCAGAACACCGATCAAAAAAAGATAGTCCGGATTCAGTTCGGGTCGAAAGAGTACTTCGACCTTCTAGCACGCAATCCCGAAGTTGCGCCGTGGTTTGCGCTGGGCCAAAAGGTTCAATTCGTCCTTGGCCCGGTCATTTATCAAGTAACAGAGTGAACCTGGCAAGGCTCTGCGGCCGCCTCCCTCTTTGACAGAATGCCGAGGCAAACGAACTGGTTCATAACGCTGCACCAGCTACACTTGCACATTCAGAATCCTCCCGTGAATTGCTGACAAGCTTGCCGTTTGTCATGCACTCTTTCGTCATGGCAGGGGGTGTCGTCTCTCGTGCACCGTAACCAGAAAAGAAACAATTACATTCGGTTGCTGCTGCGCCACGCTACGTCAATTTGCGGATTTTATGGCCGCTGTTCACGGGGATTTCCCCGGGCGGTGGATTGGGACGGTGACACACTAGCCCGATAATGCCCCCACTACACCACGACGCCTCGCCACCACCCTCGCCCCGTTTGACTCCCGGAGTGTGTTGTGCGATTTTACCCCCAAATAGAGGGACAGACACGGTATTTGGGCGCCCTGGGTTCTGACCCGGACCCGCCCAACCAGTCGGCCAATGGGAGGCACGGCTGCGTGCCTGTCGCTCTGTTGCAAGGAGAACAACAATACAAATCAAGGAGGTTGTAATGAGACTGCCCAGAATCAAACTTCAGGGTAAAACC
>JAAYVR010000127.1 GCA_012517065.1 Verrucomicrobiota bacterium
GAGGTGCAGGACAACCCGTTGCCGCCAGAGTTCCGCGTTTACGCGGAACACAGGCAGTTCACTGAACAGTGCTTCATGATCAGGCTCATGAAGCTGTTCCGCCTAAAGGCGGGACTCTAACAGCCGCGGGTGCAGCATCGCCCGATGTCCAGGACAACCCATCGCCCTCAGAGTTCCGCGTTTACGCGGAACACAGGCAGTCCACCGAACAGTGCTCACGGTCAGGTACATGTAACCTTGCACGTGGCAGGCGGACATTCCGCGCACATCACAAACTACGTGTCTGTCCCCATGTGGCCCCGTTGGATCGCGCCGCTGATCCCGATGGTCTTTCACTCGCTGCCGCGGATGCAGTGGGCGTTGGTAGGCGCGAAGCGCTTGGAGTGCGGCAGCTTGCTGCCGCTTTGTTTCCATGCACAAACAACGTGCCTGTCCCTTTATCCGACTCACCGCGGTCCCATTGGCCGGAACTCGCCTGTGACTTCGGTCACGACCCGGTAACCCTCGAGCATCGCCGGAATGCGCTTCTCAATAGCCTTGTCTTTGCGGGCAAGCAGAACTTTGATGCACTTGGTCTTTTGGTCCTCGAGCAACGATATGCACACACCCACAACCCCCGGCAAGGCCATCAGTTCGGCCTGATGATCTTCCAAAACAGCATTGATGTCACGCTGCACGGGAACCGTCTCTTTCCTCACATCCGACTGACAAGCTGATAAAAGCAGGACCACGAGCGACAACGCCAACCATGCCCACCGCCGAAAGCGCGACGCACCCCCAACTAACACTTGCTTCTCGAGAATCGCTTCGCTCGCCGGGCACACTGCTGGCGCTCGCCGCGCGGTCTGCGCGACTCCTTCCCCCAGAGCCGTCGAGCTTTGGAAGCGTTGACTGAAATCTTCGAAGGGCAATCTAGTTGCCCACCATGGTCGCAGTTCCGCCAAGCTCGCCGCCAATGAAAGTCAGCACTTCATTGATCGGATTGGCTACCGCCAATGTACTGCTGCCAGCGAATAGCAGTCCAACCGCACGAGGGTTTGAGGTTACATCCTCGACCATTAGCGAGCCAGAATCGCCACCAGCAAGGAACTGACTGCGTCTGTTTGCGACCATAATCTGTCCGGTGAAAGTCTTCGTGAAAGCAGCACCACCAGCGCATTCGTTGTCATAGGCGACACTGACGGTGGCGTTCAGGCCGCTGACATAACTGCGTGTCAGTCCGGTCGTCCGCCCGCTTTTCTTGACCTTTTGACCCAAGGCCGCGGAAACAGTTGAGGACGAAATCGTGCCAATTTCAAGAATGGCACCGTCTTCTCTGACCATACCCTTGATGATCGCTGCAACCGAGGCATCCACGTTTGAGTCTGGCAAGGAACTCAATTTAACCAGAGTTGCAACGTTCTGCGCATTGGCAGCATTGCATCCAACATCGATCAACCCGGGCTGAATGATTGGATCACCGTCCGCTGCGACTCTGTTGTTCCCGCCCGGCTCGATATCCGCCTCAAAAACGTGATAGTTGCTCAGGATGTACTTGACTCCGTTGACCTGGACCAGTGATCCGAGTGTTCCGCCGCAGCAATACCCGTTTGCCAGATCGTACCCCCATCCACCCGACGTCCCCAGTTGAATCGGCGGGGTTTGTTTCGCCCTGTGACTAACTGTTGGTGCTGGTGCTGGCTTGCCCGCTGGCCCTGGTTTCATCGCCCGGATTTCATCGGTGAATTCCACCACGACCGGCGTTCCTCGGATGTCTTTTGGCATCGCCCGGGCAATTGCAGCCGCGCTTCGCCCGTGCTGATTCACATACACGACAACCGCGACGTTGCCCTGGTCGTCCAAACCTGTCGCGGTGCCGATAATGTCGTCCAATTTCATCAGTTCAGGCGTGACAGCGTTTTGCAGCGCCATCACCTGCTGGACTCGGGGGTTCCGATGGTCAAGCGCCACGTCTGATTGCGCAAGAAGCGAACCAGCGAAGCTCGAGACCGCGATGAATGCTGTTGAAATGAGGAATGCTCGCCGTGTGCCAAAGTAGCGCACGAAAGAGAATTTGGACTTTTTCATGGTCATAATTGATGGCTTTAGCTTTATTTGAGTGTCCTATTTTTGAGACACTGCTGAAAGAGTGTCAAGGTTTTTCCAAAATCGGTAGTTCGAGATTGGAGTTCAGCTCTGATCCCGCAACAGAGAACTCTCTGGCCAACGGAGAACGTCAGTCCTCGTGCCGACTGCTCTATTCTGGCCCGGAAATCACACCGCCTGACAAGACCCAGAAACCCAAAGTTTCATTCCGATGGGATTTCCGGGCTACTGGAATGTTGGCTGCGCAGAGTTACTCAAGAATTGCGCGATAGAATCTATATGGCAACGTGCCCGGGGCGGGGTCTTTGAGTCGAACTTCTGTTCCTGCCGGGACGTTGGTCTGGATATTTGACCAATTGATCAGGTCGGTGGAAGCCTGGATTATCACGCGTTGGCCGTCGGCGACCTGGAGTGTCGCTTCAAACGTGCCCGTGGGGGTGACAACCGTGCTCCCGGCTGTTGAAAGGAATCCAAGCCTCTTGGGGAACACGGCGAAATAACGGTGCGACTGGCCGCCGACTGTCGTGAAATCTCCCCCGGCGTACACTGCTCCGGGAGTGACAACCAAGCTCCGCACGATCCCGTTCATGTTGGGATTCCACTCACCACTTTGCCCGGTCGCAAGTGAAACAAGGGCAAGGCGGTTTCGAAACTCGCCACCGATGGACGTGAAATCGCCGCCGACATACGCCGAGTTGCCTGCGACTGCGATGGCATGGACTGCCTTGTTTGGCCCGGGGTTCCAGGTCGTGGCTGTGCCGGTCGAAGTGTCGATTGCGGCGAGGTAGGTTCGATGCAATCCGCCTGCGTTGGTGAACGACCCGCCAACCATCATTATGTTATCGACTTGGACCATTGCGAGAACCGGGTTACTGGCGCCGGGGTTCCAATCAAGAACGTTCGGCAAGCGGGCATCCACCGCGCCCAGGCGAAGGCGAGCTGTTCCGCCGAGTTTGGCAAAATTGCCAGCCGCGTAAAGTCGATCGCCCGAAAGCAGCAATGAGTTTATAGCCGGCGCCGTAGAAGAGGTAACTCCCTCCGGGGCCAAGTCCCAGTCCATCGCCGATCCGGTCGAGCGGCTTACCTTGGCCAATCCGTTGCGCTTGGCGCTGCCGACGTTGGTAAAAACGCCACCCACAAAAACTGCGTCGGAGGAGAATGCCAGGGCGGAGACCTTCGGGGTTTTGCCAATCACGACCGGGTTCCAATCCAGCACCAACCCCGTTTCTGCATCGAGTGCGGCGAGGCAGTTGCGGTTCTGGCCGCCCACAGTTGTGAAGGTGCCTCCGACATATACAACATTGCTTTCGACTACCAGAATGTTGACCGAAGCGTTGGCTTTGGGGTCCCAGTCCGTGGCTGCGCCGGTTGCCAGATCAAGCGCTGCTGCGTTCTTTCGTGGTACTCCGCCGCAGCTCGTGAAGTCGCCGCCGAGGCATATCGAGTTCGACCCGAGCGCCAGCGCGTATATGAGGTAGGTAGATGCGCCGAAAGTGGAAATCGCCGGATTCCATTCGCCAACAGCACCGGTTGAAACGTCGATAGACGCAACGTTCAATCGTGCAGTGCTTCCCACTGTTGCAAACGAGCCGCCGATGTACAATGTGTTCCCGGATAACCGCATCGCCAACACCGGGCCACTGACATCCGGGGCCCAGTCTGTTGCAACACCGGCCTCGGCATCAAGCGCCGCAAGCCGATTCCGGTTTTGGGCGCCAATGCTTGTGAATTCGCCCCCGGCATATGCAAGATTGCCGGAAACAAGGAGAGTTCGCACGATGCCGTTGGCGTTTGGATTCCAACTCTCAGCAACGTTGCTTGAGGCATCAACGACTCCAATGTTGTTTCGAGCTTTGGTGCCAAGTGTAGTGAAGCTGCCGCCCACATACACCTTGCTACCACTGACAGCTATCGCATAGACCGCTTTGTCGCCACCACTAACGCCCGGATTCCATGACTGTACGCTTCCTGTGACGCTGTCCACTGCGGCAAGCCGGTTGCGGGTCTGGTTTCCGACTTTGGTGAATTCCCCTCCCAGATACACGGTGTCTCCTGACACCTCGATTGCATAGACAGTTGCTGCGCAGTTCGGATTCCATTCCAGAACACGGCCTGTTGCCGGGTCCAGCGCCGCGGCGCGGTTCCGCGTAAGTCCCCCGATCTTGGTAAAAGCTCCGCCCACATAAAGCCGGTTATTCGCCAATACTATCACGTTGTTTGTGCCATCGGGGGATGGGTCCCATGACACGTTGACGCTGCCGTCCGCAAGCACGTGAGCGAGATTGTTTCTTGGCAAACCACCGACCTTCGTGAAGTTTCCTCCAATGAACCACCCGCCCTGGCCATCGGACGCGGCTGACGTAACAACGCCAGCCACCGCTGGAAATGGCATGGATCGCGCCCCGGAATCAGAAGCGACAACACCGGCGCCGCCTGTGTAAGGCCCGACGTAGTTGAACTGTCCTCCGAGATAAACTCGCTCAGCAGTGAGAGCCATGGTCAGGACCGGGCCGTCCGGCCGCCAGAATTCTGGGGCTGGTGTTGAAGAAGGTTGCGCATAGGTCCCAGGGGTTATTATCACCCACGCGGTAACAACCGCGCACGCCGTGGAATTCTGCAAAAGTTTTTGACAAAGATTCAAAATGTTCTTTTTCATATGGTTCACCCGGTTTTGCACACAGAAGTGTCGAAGAATGCACCGGGACCCCGATGTCCCCCTGTCCCCCTGTCCCGCCGTTGGTGCAAACGCACTAAGTGCGCCAATTTCTAGCTTTGCCACGCCTTGTGACTACGATCGCCAGTTCATCATTCTCAAAAATCAAAGTCAAGGAAAAACAGGCTCTTGCTGCAGGACGCAGGACCGCAGGACTTGGCAAACGACAAAACTTTCCAATGTAGATATGGGGACAGACACGTAGTTTGCGCCCCCAACCCGCTGCGGGAGCGCGGGCATTCTTGCCCGCCCCCAGCCGGTGAAAATTCTGGCGTCGGATTTGCGTGAACCAAACGGGTGCAAGATCGGTTGTCGGGTTGATGCGGCCGGGGACGGCCGCGCTCCCGGGGCCGTTGGGTTTTTCCGAATCGCTGCGGGAGCGCGGGCATTCTTGCCCGCCCCCGGCCGGTGAAAGTTCGGGCGTCGGATTTGCGTGAACGAAACGGGTGCAAGATCGGGCGTCGGGTTGATGCGGCCGGGGACGGCCGCGCTCCTGACCGTCATTGCTTTTTCCAAGGCTCACAGGAGC
>JAAYVR010000018.1 GCA_012517065.1 Verrucomicrobiota bacterium
CAGCAAGACAAAGACGCGGGTTGGGCAGAGAACATAAACGGCGTTTTCTGGCCAAAACGCGGATTTTGGCTGCCATATGGTGCTTTTGATGAGGCCTACTCTCCTAATCGCCAAATACTTACGCTCATGGGACAAGCTCTAATTAGCCGTGTCACCTCTCGGCCACTCACATATGACGAGATACAGCAGAAAGGGATTCTCATTGACGAATCGAACTTCAGAGTTGTCGAGTTCGAGGTGGCTTTTGTGCTGGAAGGCCGCACGATTCCGGTCTCATTTCCCGTTGTGGCACCAAAGTTCACTGAATCGGTCGAGTTGATCCCCGCAGCCGAACTTGAGGAGAAACTTGCTCAAGCTGCGGCTCTGAACCAGCAGATCGCTGCCAGTACGGAGTTGCCGCCGGAATTCGAGGTGGCCCAGCTCGACCTCCAAGTGCAAGGGATCAATTTCCAAGCGGTTGATCCGGGCGGGGAGACGCCTTTGGCTTTGAGCATTCCGCCGATTCCGGCGTTGATGGTGATTCCGGGCAACATAGGTTTTCTGAACCAGTTTTTCAGCGTGCAGGTTTTTACTGAGAATGCCGCGCCTGCCGACTCGGGCCTCACGGTTGACAAAATCATTGCAACGGTGCATTTGCCGCCCGGCCCTGACCTTGTGCGTTCGACCAACTGGGCCGAGCCTGGCGATGATCCGCTCCGACTCGCGAGGCAGGAAGGCACGGGCCTGGATCAAACAGGGCAGGCCGCCAAACCCGTTGTGCAACCCGGCATGGATGGGGAACTGGGCACTGCAGACGATGTTTCTCGCCTTCGGCCAGGCGAAGCCGGCAAGGCCGAATTCTTGGTCGAAGGTTTGCAGGAAGGGTTGCATGTCATAGACCTTGAACTCGAGGGGATGATGGAGGGATTGGCTGCTGGCCCGGTTCGGATCAAAGGCAAAGCAGCCGGAAGTGTCTTGGTGCGCAACCCGCGCTTTTCGATGGCTTTTTCGCATCCGCGCACAGTCAGAGCCGGAGAGAAGTTCGAGGCCAATGTCACCATTCTGAACACAGGATTGACCCCGGCGAATCTGCTTCAGGTGACGCTGAACGAGAACTCGATCAGCGGTGCCGTTCTCGAACAGGAAGAACAGCAGACCGTCGAGCTTGGCAACTTGCTGCCCGGTCAATCGGCAACAGCCACATTCCGACTGCGTTCGCTGCGAACAGGCGCTGTGAGTTTCTCGAATTTGACCACAAGCCAGGACTCTTTGGTAGGCCGGTTCAGGCTGCGGTTGGGAGTGGATGAACGCGGTGTGGCGCTGTCTCCAGACACGATCGGCATGCCTGACTACGTTAACGCGTTGCCAGACCAAGTGTTGAGTGCAGCCAATCGCGTCTTGGGCCAGGCGCTGAGCGTGGCAACGGCCGCCCAACTGCCACCCGGAGTGCTACGGGTTGGAAGGTCGGTCATCACGCGTAGAGTCCTCGACCTCGCTGAGGCGGGTCAGCGGCTTGGTTACGGTGATGAGCCTCGGCGCGTGCTGGCGGACCTGCTGCGTGACTGGCAGGGCGGGCGCGACGCAAGCGATGGCTTTGACCAGATTCTGCGTGAGACGGAGGCGGGCTTGGAATGGCGGCGGGCGCTCTTCGCAGCAATGGAATTGGCCGACGGCATGGACGGCACCGCGCGGCTCGGAGACCGCGCCGCTGATTATGCTGGCTTGGGACAACGGTTTGTGGTCGCGAGTGCGAGCACGGGGCAGTTGTCGGTCCAAGCTGCTGATGCTGATGCCAAGACGGCCGCCAGCGAATCAAGTTCTTTGCCTTACGCGCTGGTTTATTCGGGTAATCAAGGTGCATGGGGTTGTTTGCCATGGGATACAAACGTGGTTGTGATGTGGCGGTTCACCAACAGTGTGCCTGTGGCTGAACTCGGCGTGTTGCTGGTGGCAGGGGACGGTACGGCCCAATTGTTGCGCTGGTCAATCCCCAATCCTGATCTGGGTGCATCCTATTCGTTCGCGTTAGGGGACTCGAGTGGGTTGCTTCAGATTGACATCTTGGGGGATGGGAAGGTGGATCAGCAACTGCCTGCCACAATAACGGCTGTGCAGGAATTGCCTCCGGCTGTGCTGGCGGTCGAACAGGACTTGTCGGTCAACGTGGGCCGACCGCCCAATCCATGCATCGGACCGCCCTGGGCCAACTATGGGACGGTGTTGGCTGTGGTTTTCAGCAAGCCTGTGAGCCAAGCCAGTGCGGGCGATCCAACCGCTTATACATTGCGAGCGGCGACGGGCAACGGTGCTAGGGCGCGTGCGGCAAGTGGATCGAGCATTCTGTCACTGTCCGACATCGGCGCACCCAACGGCGCCAATTCGGTCCAAGTTCAACCTGGAGGTCGTGTGGCGTATCTCAACCTCCGCCAAGCTGTCAGCGCCATTGTCCCGCGCGAACTGACCATAAGCGGTGTCACCGACATTCGTGGCAATCCTCTGCGAACGTCGAGCTGGCCAATCCGATCGATCGAGCCCGGCACAGCGATACCGTTTGCCCGCGGCGTGGTTGTGCGTGGGCGGGTGCTGAAAGGCGATGGTTCTCCGGCAATCGCAGTGCCGGTCACGCTCACATACTATGACCGGACAGCGGGGTTTACTGCTTGCGAACCGTGGACTCGGCGGGTGAGCCAGGTATGGACCGATTCTGGCGGCAATTTCCAATTTGACTTTGTCATGGCCGGGATTCCCTATTCGATCTCAGCTACTGATACCAGTGGGCTAAGTGAAGATGCAGCAGCGCTGATTGCCGCAAGATCAGCCGAAGGCCAGGTCCAGCGTGAGTTGTTGCTTCAAGTCGCAACCAGCGCAACCACACGTGATACGTTGTTGGGCTGGTTTGCAGCTGGCTCGATTCCCGAAGCCATTGCTAAGGTCGAGGGTTTGGATCGGGCTGTGCTGCGGGATACTATCCCGCTTGGCTCGCCACGCGAGGGACAGACCGTGCCGGTGGCGCTGCGGTTCCGCGGTCGCGCCACGGTTGTTGGACAGGTGCTGAGTGCCGATGGTGTCACCCCTGTGCTACAACCGGCGGTGAACTTGTTCCCCGACCCGGACTCTCGCGAACTTGGTCGTGGGTTGGTAGCTGATGCTGAAGGCCGGTTCGCATTCTACGGTGTGCCGTTGGGCGTTTATTCTGTGGAAGTCACGTCCCCTGACGGACGCAGGCGAACGGTCAGCGGCCTGTTGGACACGCCGGGGCAGGTGGCCGATTTGCTTGTCACCTTGCCAGACAACGTCACCCCCCGAGGCAGCCTGCGCGGCACGGTGTTTGAATCCGACAATCTCACGCCGCACCCTCGAGCGCGCGTTTTCATCGGCAAATACGAAGGGAACAAGGTGCGGGACGTGGTGCGGATGATCGATGCCGACGACGACGGGAACTGGCAGGCGGCCGATCTGCCGGTCGGTCAGTATGACGTGGTAGCGCTGTCGTTTGACGGCCGGCGCAAAGGAATTCGCCCGGGTTACTTCGTGCAGCCGAACACAGTGGCGGCGGTGGACGTGACCCTCGAGGGAACTACGCGCATATTTGGCCGCGTGCAATTCGAAGACGGGCGGCCTGCAGCCGGAGCCTTGGTGGCAGGCGGGTTGACCTTGGTGCGAACTGATGACCAGGGCGGATTCGTTCTCGAGGGTGTGCCGACGGGACAACGGACTATTAGCGCGGGCTTGGAGCGTAATCCGGCTGCGGGGATTGATTTTCCAAGGCTTGGTTCGGCATCGCTGAATGTTGTCAGCGGCGTTGATAACTACGTCGTGGTGCGGTTGCGTGCCGCCGGGCGTATCTATGGTCGTGTGCTGGATGTTCGTGGCGCGCCGATTGGTGGTATTCGAGTGGCCATTCCGGTTGAAGGCGGTTTTTATTGGACCGACGCAGACGCCCAGGGCAACTACGTGTTCGAGGGGCTGGGACTTGGCCGATACACCGTGAGCGCACCTGCCAATGCAGTCTCACCGCAACTGGACGTCAACAGGCTCAATGAACAAATCCGGTCAGGTAACGAAGATGAAATTCTTGCCGCCTTCGAAGAGGCCATCCGCGTGTTCATAGGCGCCGACGATCCGCTTATTACGGGTGAACAGCGCAATTTCCGGCCCATAACATGGGGCTATACCGAAGCATGGCTGCAGTTCGATGGCCAATCAGTTCAGGCTAATATCCGCATGTTGCGCGAGGGCACAGTGGCGGGCCGTGTGCTCAATCACCAGGGCATCCCGATCGGCGCGCGAGTGCGCCTGACCGGTCTGGGGCCGGACCTGACCGGAGCGCCAAGAATCACCGTCCGTGGCGAACGTGACTCGGACCCTGCAACGGGATTGTTCATTTTCCCGGGCCAATTGCTGGTTGGGCCGTGGACTGTGCAGGCCGCGTCGCCATTTTATGCAGCCATCGTTACAACCAACGGACTCACAACCGACATCGAGCCGAATGTAACCAACGTCGTGTTGCAGTTCCCGCCCATCCAAGAAACACACGGGAGACTAACAGGTCGCGTGTTTTACCCTGACGGGTCGCCCGTAGGCAAAGACGTGCGAGTCCGAATAGATATTTCGGCCGACTACGAAATTCGAACCGACGAGACCGGTTTCTTCGACACACAAATCCGGTTGCCCGCGCGCGACTACCGTGTGGAAGCCATGGACGACCTCTCAGGCTTGAGAGGTTTGGGATACGTCAATGTGGCCGCAGGCATCACCAATCATGCTGAAGTCCGCCTCCTGACTCGCAATTCAACGCTCAGGGTTATTGTGCTGCGCGGCAACAACATGCCCGCAGCCGGCGCGCAGGTTGATTTGGAGCATGGCACGTATCCGTTCGAAGGACGCCTCACGGTCTTTGCCGACAACAACGGAGTGGCTCTGTTCACAGGGCTTTGGGAAGGACGCTACGCGGCAACAGCCTACTACATCGAAGGCGCCACGCGCGTCTCAGCACGGGTCGGAGCCTCAGTCGGCCCCAACCAGACCGCTGAAGTAACGTTGCGTTTGGGCGGCACCGGAATCATCGAGGGACGTTTTGTCAAAGTGGATGGGGTTACGCCTGTGTTTGGCGCCCAAGTTTCGGTCGGGAACCTCGGATTCGCAACTACCGACGCCGAAGGCGTGTTCAGGTTCGAAGGCGTGCCAGTGGGCACATACAGGCTGGTAAGTTCCGACCCTGTCACCGGGGCTTTTGCGTCCGGCTCGGCAACCATCGCTTACGCGGACCAGATCGTGAAAGTGATGTTGGTTGAAGGCGCACGGGGCGAAATCGCCGGTTACGTGATAGACAGCTACGGACAGGGCCACGTTCCCGGTGCAATGGTACAGGTGAATTATTCCGATGGCTTGACGCCTTCACGTCAGGTGACTACAGGTCCAGACGGCCGGTTCAGTTTCCCAGGCTCCCCGATGGGCAACTTCACAGTCTATGCACATGACCGGTCAGTCAAGGAAGGCGGCAGCGGCGCCACGGGTTCAGCAAGTGGAACCCTTACCACCGCAACCCCGGTCGTGTCGGTGAACATCCAACTACAGCCGCGGAGCAGCCTGCCGGTGCGCGTGGTGCGACAAGACGGGTTGACTCCGGCAACGCACACAACGGTGTTTCTGGACGGGCAGCAACAGGATACCGATGAGCAAGGGGCAGTGCGCTTCGACAATCTGCCATTTGGCAATTACACCATCACAGCTATATCGAGAATGGGAGGAGAGCTGCGGAACGCTGTCCGGCTCAGTGTACCGGTAAGCCAACAAGGAACAAACCCGGTGTTGACTCTGAGGCTGCCCGGCGTCGGAGTGGTGGCCGGGGTTGTGGTGGGCAGCGACGGCGTGTCGCCGGTCAGCGGGGCTGAAGTGATCATCACCTTCCAAGGGCAGATTTTCAGCGGACAGTCCGTGGCGGCCGTAACAGGTTCTGACGGTCGGTTCAGTTTCACTGACGTGCCAGTCGGGCCATACCGTGTGACTGCGTCGAGTGTGTCCCTTGCGGCTTCATTTGTCGGCAGCATTGGCGGGGGCGGCGAGGTGGATGAAGTGACACTACGGCTTGGCGACAGCGGTTCGATCATGGGCCGCGTTGTCCGGGCCGACGGCGTTACGCCCGTTGAAGGCGTCGAGGTGCTGCTGAGCTATGCGTCGCAGACGGCAAATCCTGGCCGAGCCTTTGCCAGGTCGGGCCCTGACGGCAGTTTTGATTTCACAAGAATCCCACTGGGGAGCTTCCACCTCGAGGCGGTGGCACCTGTTTTTGGTGGTTTGATCAAGTACTCGGGCGAGCTGACCGCCAACGGCCAAGTTCTCGATTTGGGTGTGTTGCCGTTTGATGAGGACTTCCCGGTTGTGTTGGCGGTGCGTCCGCCCAATTCATCGGCTCAGGTGCCTGTCACAACCGTCGTTGAATTGGAATTCAGCGAGGCGTTGGAAGCCAGCTCCGTGACCGCCGAAGGACTGTTCCTCCGCAATGTGGCTACTGGCCAGCGAGTGACAGCAAAGCTGTCGCTGCTGGCTGACAACGGGGTACATCGCTTGGTGCGGCTTGCACCCACGGCGGCACTCGCCAGCGAGCAGGTTTATGAACTGGTTGTGGTCGCAGGAGACGTTCTCAGCCCAAGCGGCGCAGTCGTTGGATCAGGCCCACGCGACCTTGTCGGACGTCCCATGCCATCGGCATTCTTGTCGAGATTCCAAACAGCCGACAACGATCCGCCCCTACTGGTGTCAATGTTCCCGAGCAACAACGCGGTTCAGATTGATCCGCGGGCAGTGCCGCGTCTTTCATTCAATGAGGCGCTGCAGCCTGCCGGGTTCAGTCTTGCACTTGTCGGGCCAGACGGACCAGTGGACGGCGCAGCAGCGGTTGGCGTGGATGGGCGGGTGCTGAGTTTTGTCCCGGCCGATCTGCTAAAGCCCAACGCCTCTTATACGCTCACGGTGTGCAACGTGTTTGACCTTGCGGGTAATCGCGCAACCGGCGAGCCGTTCGTGGCCACGTTCGCAACTCTGGACACCGTTGGTCCAACCATCGCAGTTCTTCGGATTGCTGATGATCGCGAACCTGTGGCTGGTACGACCGTGCCAATCGAAGCGCTGCTGGCGGTTGGTGAGCCCGGCGCCACGGTGCGGTTCAGCCGTGACATGGCACCGCTAGGCTCGGCGGGAAGCCCCCCGTTCCGGATCAATGTCATATTGCCCATGGCAGGCTCGGTCATTCTCCATGCCATCGCCACGGACAGATACGGCAACGACGGGCCTTTGAGCGAGCTGGTCATAGCGGTAAAACCAAACCAAACGCCCACAGTGACCTTCGAGCGGGTCACGCCTTTGACAGGCCCGGTCCCCAGCGGTTCGTTTGTGTGTGTGGATGTGGTCGCCGAAGACGATTCCGGGGTCAGTCAACTGAAGGCGATTGTGGCTGGCTTGGGCACCAGCGAGCTCTTTTCAACGAACGCGAGCCGGTTGCGTGTCCAAGGCCGAGTGTCTTCTGCCGCAGGGCCGGGCTCGTTGGTGCAGGTTTTCGCCGAGGCACTGGATGATCTGGGCCAATCAAGCGGCCAGCAGGTTTTCACGCTCGAGGTCAGCGACGGAACACCGCCCACAATCGAAGTTTCAACACCTCCCGCGGGAACGATCATTAGCCCCGGCCAAACAGTGCCGCTCAACGTGCAACTGGCGGACAATTTTGGCGTGACTCGGGTTGCAGCAGAAGTCAGTGGTGCGTTTAAGGATTTGATCGAGAAAACGTTCACTCCACCGGCAACCCAGGCGCTGCAAACACTGACTCTGGCCGTGCCTTACAATGCGCCCACAAACGGTGAACCGGTTCAAATATTGATCAACGCGACCGATGCCGCAAGCAACGCCGCGCCTGTGGTCGCGCACTTGCTCAGGATGATTGATCTGACGCCTCCCAGTATCACAAGCATAGTGCCAGCAGACGGCGCCACGGGCGTGGACTTGCAGCCCTTGATCGAGGTCAGGTTCAGCGAAACAATCGATCCCAATTCGATCAGCCCAACTGCCATGGTCCTCGAGCCGGCGTCAGGAGGCGAGCAGATCGAGCTCGATATCAATTTGGCAGAAGACCAACGCACAGTGGTTGCAAGGCCGCTGAGCGCATTGCAGATCGATACCGGCTATCGCCTTACGGTCGCTCCTGTGTTTGCTGATTCGAGTGGCAACCGAATGCCCACCCAGTCGGTGATCGAATTCCGCACCGCCGATTTCCGGCTAACAAGTCCTCGCCATGGCCAGCCTGTGGTGGAAGACCAATCCATTTCGCTGGCCGCACAAAGCACGGCGCTCGTCTTTGCGAAAGTGCGTTTCCGGGTTGGTGAAACCGAGCTTTTGCTGGATGACACAGCGCCATTCGAAACCGTTTATCGCATGCCGACCCTTCTCGAATTGGGAACCAACACGCTGACCTTCGCGGCTGAGGCATTGGACGCCGCAGGGACAAAACTCGCAGAAGCTGCGGCCACAGTAACGGTTTTTGCAGCCGATGAGGACACCGACGGTGACGGATCAACCAACGCTGAAGAACTTGCTCGAGGCACTGACCCGTTCACGCCCAATCGCCCGCCGGCAATTCAATTCCCGGACGTAATCGAGATCGTCCAAGGCGCCGAGGCCACCACCGCACTCGCTGCAATCGATCCCGAAGGTGATTTACGTCAGCTACGCGTGCGTGAATCGCTCGACGACATGAACATCAGGCTGTTCGACCAGTTGCAGTTTGTCGAAACAGCCACACAAGAGTTCGTTTCGGCCCAGCCTCAACCTTCGCTCAATGCCACAATCCTGCTCCGTCACAATTTCACAAACAGGATCGAACTCATCGTGCAAGCTATCGACAACAGCGGGCTCATAGCAACGCGCATCGTGAACGTGATTACACTCTCGGACATAGACGGCGATGGCATACCTGACCGGGATGATCCGGATGTCGATGGCGATGGCTTGATCAACGCAGATGAATTCGCGATCGGTACCGATCCACATCGGCCAGACACTGACGGCGACGGCATTCCCGATGGCGAAGAAGTCGCTGCCGGGAACGACGGGTTCGTGACTGACCCCCTCAAGTATGATACCAGCGGTGACGGCATACCGGACGGGTTTGCTGTAGCGCTTGGACTGGACCCGACAAAAGACAGTGGAACTGCTGGAGTGGTAGTAATCAGCAATCGGACCGTGACCTTCAGTGGCGCAGTCCGCCTCCGCACACTGGTGTTGACCAACGGCGCTGTTCTTACGCACCGGGCCACAAGTCTCAGCACCGGAGTACTGGGCGAGCCAAGGCTCGAGCTGATCGTGACCAACCTGATCATCGACGCTTCAAGCCGAATTGATGTCACCGGGCGCGGTTATTTGGGAGGCCGGAGCGGTGGCAACAGTGGCGACCAAGGCCGCACTCTGGGCAACACCACTGAAGGCGGGAGCTTGCGTCGATGCGGCGGCAGTTACGGTGGATTGGGCGCCTTTGGCAATACGGACCAAGTTGTCAACCAAGCTTATGGCTCATTCCGAGACCCGAACGAGCTTGGCAGTGGCGGCGGATCGGAGGGCGGGTCTGGTGGCAATGGCGGTGGTCTGGTGTGGATCACGGCCGAGAGCTTGGTACTGGAAGGTCAGATATTGGCCAACGGCGGCGACGGAGGTTGGCTGGGAGGCGGTGGCAGTGGCGGGGCCATTCGGATCAGCGCCAGCACACTCAGTGGCAGCGGCTCCATCAAGGCAAATGGAGGCAATGGCGGAGGTTATGCTGGCGGCGGCGGCGGCGGTCGCGTAGCAGTCTATTACGCAAGCGCCTCGGAGCGAATTATTGAAAACATCGGCACCAACGGCGGTGCCGGAGCCGGTCAGGGCTCGCCAGGCACTGTCTATCTGCAGCCTGCGAACTTGCCTGCTCGATTGCTCATCGACGCAAAGCGAAGTGAAAACTTGGCGTTGGCCACACCTCTGATGTGCTTGGGACCTGGTACCAGCACCTCACTCGAAGGCTCGATGCTGATTGACCGCAGGGCCTTGTTCGTGCCGGGTGCATTGGCCGGCCTGAATCTGCAGCTTGGCGCCGGCTCAGGCCAACGCTTCCGCATTGTGGCCAATGACCACACTCGCATTTTCACCGACCCGTCTGACGGGAAACTCACAGATATCGCTACACCCGGCGATACCTATCGGGCTGAACTCACAATCCCCGAAATGATTGTCTGCAATGGAGCAACTGCCGAGATCGCCGACGCGGCTCGAGATCGAACTGATCGCCGGGGCAAGCTCAACGCCGACAGTGTCCGTCTCACCAACCACGCCCGCCTGACGCATCCGTTTGCCAACTCATCCTCGCAGTTTGGTTTGGAATTGATCGTCACAAGCAACTTCATGGTCGATACAACCAGCCTGATTGACGTTAGCGGCCGGGGATACCTGGGTGGTCACAGCGGTGGAAACACTGGCGACCAGGGCCGTACTCTGGGCAACACCACCGAAGGCGGGAGCTTGCGCCGATGCGGCGGCAGTTACGGTGGATTGGGCGCCTTTGGCAATACGGACCAAGTTGTCAACCAAGTCTATGGGTCGCCCCGTGATCCGAACGAGCTTGGCAGCGGAGGCGGATCAGAGGGTGGTTCCGGTGGCAGTGGAGGTGGTCTGGTGCGGATCACGGCTCAGAGCCTGGTACTGGAAGGTCAGATACTGGCCAACGGCGGGACCGGAGGCTGGGCGGGCGGCGGTGGAAGTGGCGGCGGCGTCAAGATCAGCACCGACACACTGAGTGGCAGCGGCTTGATCCAGGCCAACGGTGGCAACGGCGGAGGTTACGCTGGCGGCGGTGGTGGCGGTCGGATCGCGATCTATTACAAGGATGTCGAAGGATTTGATTTTGCCAGTGTGGAGGCAAAGGGTGGGACCGGCCATAACCAAGGTGCTTCGGGCACGGTTCTGTGTCAACGTGTGGGTGAGCCTGCGCATGTTGTGGTGCGAGGCACAGGTCGGGAGACACCTTTGCCGAGCATCGAGGCAGATGCGCAGTTGGTATTGGACGGTGCGGTGGTTTCGACGACCAATCTGACTGTGGCTGGCTTGGTATTGACCAACGGGGCG
>JAAYVR010000019.1 GCA_012517065.1 Verrucomicrobiota bacterium
AGAATGCCCGCGCTCCTGCACGCGCTGGAAAAGGCAACGGCGCTCGGGAGCGCGGCCGTCCCCGGCCGCATCAATCCGATGGCCCATCGTGTACCTGTTTCAATCAGGCAAATCCGTCGCCCGATCTGTGACCGGCTGGGGGCGGGCAAGAATGCCCGCGCTCCTGCACGCGCTGGAAAAGGCAACGGCGCTCGGGAGCGCGGCCGTCCTCGGCCGCATCAACCCGAAGACCGAGGCTACGACCCGTTTAGATCACGCAAGTGCGGCGTCCGAACATTCACCGGCTGGGGATGCCCAAACAGCGTGTCTGTCCCCATATCGGCATCCGAGGGGTACCTCCGCAGACTTCGCCAGCCGCGGATTGGGACAAGGGACAATTTCCAGGCCACGCCGCAATCAGGGGCCGGAACCCAAACAACGAGCCTGTCCCTCTATTTCCTCCACTTGGGTCCACAACCAGACAATGAGCCTTTCACTCTGTTCTCCCTGTTCTGAGTCACTCCCAAAGGCCGTATCGTTGTTACTGCCTTACTGGCGGGCAGAGAAGGAGACACAGATAAGCTGGCGGAACTCGCGGCGTGAAAATCAGCGCGAACATGGATGATTCTGAAATATAGTGATATACCCCTAGCAGTCTGCGAAACGGGTGGCTCTAAAAAGCCAAGGAATATGCGGGCTCCCAGAAATCTCAACGGAATAGAGCTTTGGGTGTCTGGGGCTGGTCAAGAGGTGAGATTTCCGGGTTAGGTGCGGCCGATGAAATATGCGGGTCAGGACGCCCGGTGGATGCAGATGATGGCAGCCAGCGCGAAAAGTGCGTTTGGCGCCCATGCAGCCACGGGCGGAGGCAGATACTGGCCCGTCCCGAGTGCGAAGCTGAAGCTCCAGACGATAAAATAGGCGAACGTGATGAAGATGCTCCCGGCAACACCAACCAACACGCTCCGCCTTGCTCCGGAGGCGCCAAACGCCACAGCGATCAGGACAACTACGAGGCATTTCACGGGCTCGGCCAATCGACCGTGGAACTGGGTTTGGAGCCGTGCCTTGTCGCGGGGGTTCAGAGTCGGATGCAACCTCTGATAATCGAGTATTTCCCGGAGAGAAAGTCGGGGTCGTTTGATTGCCCGGGCTTCGTTGAGTCCGACGAACTTGATTTCGCTGTTAATCTGTTCCGGTGTTTCTTTGAAATCGGGGATGATCATTTCATTTGTTTCGCCGCGGTATGACGGCAAACCGCCCTCGGGCGGGTAATGAAGTTCCTTCAGTCCTTTGAACAACCAAAGTCCGTTGGTGTATATGGCGCTTTCGGCGGCATAGCGGCGCCTTGTTCCGTCGGGCAAACGCCATTCCACGGCAATATGGCGCATTTGGCCGGTACGCTTGTTGTATGCGGACACGTTCCAGATTCTGTCGTCCTTTTCGTTGTGAAACGCCAGTCCGCGTTGCCAATCAGGTCCGAGGTCTGCAGCGGCTTTCGGGTTGTATTTGGTCAGGATCGCGTTTGCTGCTTCTGTGGCGTCTGGCACAACGATTTCGTTGAGGACGAAAATGATGACACCACAGACTGTCCCGACGACGAGATATGGGGTGCAGATTCTCCAAAGGCTCATTCCGGCGGCGCGCATTGCAGTCAACTCGTTGTGGCGGGCGTGATTGCCAAGCACATAGAGCAAAGCCAGCAACAGAGAAATTGGCAGCACGGTCACCAAGAGTTCAGGAAGCCGCACAAGGTAGTACTGCGCGACATCAGAAGCGCGCAGATTCGCCCGCTGGAACTCATCGAGGTCAGTGAGCAGATCGGATGAAATCCAAAACACCAGGAATCCGCTCAGGCAATAAGCCAGCGGAATGCTCAGTTCGCGCAAACAATACCGATCCAGGAGACGCATGCGCGCGGGAATAGTCCGGCTGCCCAACGCGATTGTCCAGCGCGCAGTCGCGTGCGATTGTCAGGCCGCGGTCAATGTGGCCGTCATGGGTTTGACAATTGCAAAACGAACACCCGGCTGTTATTCTCGCTTTGTCCGTGGTTGTGAAAGCGGTCGAATGATCTCGCGCAACCGATACAGAATGGCCGCGCGCGCCGCCCCTGCGGGGCAGCAAGCGTAGCCGGTGCCATAACAACTCGATATGAAAACCGAACTGTCACGCAGGTCTTTTCTCCAACAAACAACAATCGCCTCGATCGCACTGGCGCTCCCGGGCCGTCTATTGGCCCAGGTTTCAGGCGCAAACAGCGATATTCGTGTCGCAGTTGTGGGAGTTGGCGGCCGTGGTGGGGCGCACATCAGCGCTTTTGAGAAAATGCCGGGCGTTCGACTGGTTGCGATTTGCGATTGCGACCGGAAGATACTTGAGGCTGCTGCCAAGAAACTGGCCGATAGGGGTAGGCCTGTGAAAACGTTTCTGGATTACAGGCAGTTGCTCGATGACAAAGAAGTCGATGTGATCGCCAGCGCGACGCCGAATCACTGGCACGCGTTGAACGTTGTGTGGGCATGCCAGGCCGGCAAAGACATTTACATAGAAAAGCCTGTCTCACACAACGTGTGGGAAGGACGCAAGGCCGTTGAAGCAGCCCGAAAATACCGCCGGATTGTTCAGGCCGGCACGCAAAGCAGATCGTCGCGCACCGGCATCGCCCGTGCCGTCGAATGGGTGCGCGCGGGCAACCTCGGGCGCATCAAAGTGGCACGCGGCCTTTGTTACAAGCGCCGGGCCAGCATCGGCAAGGTTGACGGCCCCCAGCCAATCCCGCCTGAGGTTGATTATGATCTCTGGTGCGGACCGGCCCAGAAACTTCCCCTGATGCGGAAAAGACTGCACTACGACTGGCATTGGGTCTGGAACACGGGCAACGGCGACCTCGGCAACCAGGGCATCCATGAAATGGATGTGGCGCGGTGGTTCCTTGGCGTGACGGAATTGTCGCCCCGAATTGTGAGCGTTGGCGGGCGATTGGGCTATGTCGATGACGGGGAAACGCCAAACACGCTGGTGGTACTACACGATTATCCCGGCGCGCCGTTGATCTTCGAGGTGCGCGGCCTGCCAAGAAACAAAGACAGCCAGGAAATGGACAAGTACCGCGGCGCATCAATCGGAATCGTGATCGAATGTGAAGGCGGTCATGTGACGGTTCCGAGCTACACTTCAGCCACAGCTTATGACAAGGACGGCAAGGAGATTCAAAAGTGGAGCGGCGCGGAGGATCATTTTGAAAACTTCATCAAGGCCGTGCGAAGCCGCAAGACCGAAGACCTCAACGCGGACATCTTGGAGGGCCATCTTTCGAGCGCCCTTTGTCACACCGCCAACATTTCATACCGCCTTGGGAAACATGTTCCGCCAGGCCAAATCCGAGAAGCATTGCGCGCCGATGCCGGGCTCGCCGAAGCGTTTGCGCGCATGGAGGAACATCTTGCTGCAAACGGAGTTGACCTGAATACCGAGCAGGCTGTCCTTGGAATGCCCCTGCGCATGAATCCCAAGACCGAGCGCTTCATCGGGAACAGAAAAGCCAACGAACTGCTCACCAGAAAGTACCGGGTTCCGTTTGTGGTGCCCAACAAGGTGTAGCCCGGCCAATAACAACAACCCTTTAATGTATTTCGGGTTTTTCGTGGTTGAAACCAGTCAAACCCTGCGTTGCTTCTTCCAAATCCGCTCGGTTGTGCGACACCATTTCGCCCAGCACGGAAACCTCACCGCCTGACCAGACCACGGCACCCAAAGATTCATTCCAATGAGAGTTCAGGCCGAGTGGGCTGCATGGACATTGCATCAACCACGAAACACACGAAACACACGAAAACGGTGCTGTGATAGTCCGGGCTTTCAGCCCTTGGATTGTGGAAAATGATGTCGAGGTGGCCCTTGTCGTGGGGCTTCGCCCCACGCTGGTATAGACCGCGCCGTTGGCGCTTCGATGACCGACCACGACAACCCCAGTGTGCATGGTAGCGTAGTTGATTGTTTCAGCCATGAACCCGCTCACTGTGTTCCAGACCGTTGGTGTTCGTGGATCAGGTGTTCGCGGACCAATAACTCGAGGGCCAAAGGCCCGGCTCCATACCAGCCTGGGCCAGCGGCCCAGGTGACAGGGCTGGACTCTGACGGGCCGCGCGGGACAACGCCACTCGGCTGGCAAACCCGCGGCCCAGTTGAACGTTGTGAGTTGAACGTTGTACGTTGGACGTTGCAAGTGTCGATAGCTTGATCTATTCGGTCTTCTGTTTGAGAACGTTCAACGTACAACGCTCAACGTGCAACGTTCAGAGGTATTACTGCTCGATGAATGCTCGTTTCAAAGCCGCCTGAAGGCGG
>JAAYVR010000128.1 GCA_012517065.1 Verrucomicrobiota bacterium
CCTCGAGTTACTGGTCCAGGAACACCAACCGTCTGGAACACAGTCAGGGGCGTTCATGGCTGAAACAATCAAGTACGTTGCCATGGACAACGTGGTTGTATTGGTCGGTGATCGAAGCGCCAACGGCGCGGCTCATACCAGCGTGGGGTAAAGCCCCACGACAAGGGGGCCGATATGGGGACAGACACGTTGTTTGGGCATAGAAAGAAAGCGGCAGCAAGCTGCCGCACTCCAAACGCTTCGCGCCTACCAACGCCCACTGCATCCGCGGCAGCGCGTGAGAAACCATTGGGATCAGGGCGCCCTTCCTTGCGATGGAGTCGCAGGGGTTATTTCGCAGCCCGGGGTGGGAGGCAGTCCGAGGCGGCGCGGGAGCCCGGGGCCGTTGCCCGTCAGGGCACTTTTGTTCCGGCTACGCCGGGCCGGGAAATATGCGGGCTATGATTTCGCGGAAGGTAGGGCGGCGCCGTCGTTGGCACGCTGAAGCTGTGACAGACAGTTTCTTGATTTCAGTTTGGCAGCGGCAATACGGGTTGCTTGATCAGGTCCTGCAAGAAATCCAGCTCTTCGTGGTCCAATTGATCGAACAGGCGACGTGCCCGCATGTCGAAGGATCGACGCGGTTCACCGTTGCCGGAGCGTGTGTCTCCATTGTGAAAGCACCAGCCTGCTGCGCCTCCCTCGATGGCGCCAACCAGGTCGGTTCTGAAATCTGGTGACTTTGGCTGCCAATTGCCGTAGCCACGCCGAAATGGCTCCTGATAATGCACTGGAACAATGCGACCGGCTTTTCTGAGCCACTCGAGCACGGTTTTGGTGTGACTTGCGGTTTCTCTCGGAGACTGACTGGTGCGGGGTCGGTGCGGCGCGAGGAAATCAACTCCCACATCGAGCACGTACCGCCGAACGTCGTCGTAGGAGAGGTCTCCTCCGGCGTGTGACGCCGTTACAAGCCGTTTTGGATCGAGCTGTTTAACGTGCTGGCGGAGCGACCGCAGTTCATCTGTGCTGACGTATCTGTCATCGCGGATGTTCCGTTCGTTCGCAAGGTCCAGATACCAATTGCGGTGATGTCCGATGGCTTTCGACAGCGTGTCGATTGCGCGTTGGTGTGTGGCGAGGCTCGCCAGACGTGGCGGTCCCGTGACACCATTTCCGCGGCTCAAGGTGACGTCCACTATCATTCCACGCCTGTCGCATTCTGCCACCAGCCATTTCAATTTGCTCGAGAAAGGCTCGCGCTCGTGCCCTTCGTGGTCAACGGCGGAGACATCGTTTGTGAAGGCCACCCATGTTGCCCAAACACGAATCCAGTTAAAGCCGTGGCGTTGCAAATCATCCAAGTCTTTCTGGATGAAGTCTTCTGGTGCGCTCAGCGCGCCGTAGTAGCTCGCTCCCAACAGAAACACAGGTCGTCCATCGAGGGTGAAACGGCTCTCTGCCACGCCAAGTTCCACAGCGTGTGCCGAGGACACAAGAATCAGGCAGAACAATGACGACATGACCAGTTCATGCAAACGACTGAACATGGCATGAGTGTGCACGCTTGATTTGGAACAGCAACCCCTTTTGCTTTCGCATTCAGTGGCTGGGCTCTCGAGGGTTGTCGCGTGCTTTAGAGCTTCCGCACTGACGGGGCAAAACGTGTCTCGATTCTTTCGTTTTGCCGGAATCAGAACAGAGGGTTGGCAAGGATCGAAATGACGGTCAATGGCCCTTGATCTTCGAGTCCTTCGGTAGCTTTGTCCAGTTTCTGCAATGTGAGCTTGGCATTATTGATGAGGCTTTCGTCGTTGACCAGTTTGCCCACAGAACCCTGGCCGCGGTTGATCTTCTGCAGTATTTCCTTGAGGTTTGTGGAAGCATCCGTGAGTTCGCGATATAGCTGGTCTTCTTTGGTTAGCCTGCCGATTGTTCCTTTGCCGGCCTGAATGTCTGCGACGACAGCCCGTGCTTCGGCGACTGTGGCCTTCAATTCGGATGCCGTGTTGTCGATGTTGGTTACGGTGCCGAGCGCTGTGTTGTAGAGTGAATCGTCGTAGATGAGTTTTCCGACGGTGCCTTTGCCGGAGGCGATTTGCTCGGACACGGCTTGGGCGTTGGTCAGGATTCCGATGATGCGCGGCCGGCTCTCTGTTAGGAAATCGCTGAACGGCGCGATCATCTCGTCCAGATGAAGGTCGGCGAAATTGGCGGTGATTTTCTTAAGGTCGGCGGCGACATTGTCCAATTTGGTAATCAATGTGCTAAAGTCGGCCTGTTCGTAGGTTTGGATTTCTTGGTCGCTGGTTTCAATTGGGCGGCCTGCCGGCGTACCAAAGTCAATCGCAACATAATTTTGCCCCAGCAGCCCCGAGAATTTGATGGTTGCGCGGCTGTCGGTTCGAATCGTTGCAGTGCGGTCCACTATCTTCATTGTCACCAACAACCGGTCTTGTGCGAACTGGATGTCTTCAACCCGGCCAATTTCCTTGCCGGCCATTTTGACGGGATCACCCACCTTGAGTTCTTGGATGCTGGGGAACCTTGCTTTCAGAATGAGGCCGTGCTTGAAGAAATCGAAGCTCCCGGCCAATTCCAGCACGATGGCACTGGCAATGATTGCCAGGGCGAAAAACACTCCCAGACGCGTTTCAAGTGTGCTTCTCATGATTTGTCTGATTGTTTCAAGTTGAAATCAGCAGCAAGAAAACGCTGGAACAACGGGTGCGTGGTATTGCGCACCTCCTCCGGCGTGCCGATCGAGTATATGCTGCCATTGTGAATCAACGCGATGCGATCGGCTATGCCGAACGCAAGATCGCGGTCGTGTGTCACCACAACCGAAGTGACCGACATCCGTCGGTTGAGCTTGAGAATCTCCTCGGCGACTGTCACGGCCATGAGCGGATCGAGCTCGCTCGTGGGCTCATCGTAAAGCAAAAGTTCGGGCTCGACCACGAGAGCTCTGGCCAGGGCAGCGCGCTTTTTCATTCCGCCCGACAGCTCGCTTGGCAGTTTGTTTTGCGCGCCTGCAAGGCCTACAAGTTCGAGTTTCTCGGCCACTATCTTTTCGATTTCAGCAGGTGGTTTCAGCCTGTGTTCGCTCAGATAGAGCCCGACGTTCTCGCCAACAGTCAGCGAATTCAGCAATGCGCTGGATTGGAATACCATCGCAATTCTGTGCCTGTCCATTAAGCCGGGGGAACTGATCGATTCATTATCGATCAGGATTTCGCCCGCGTCGGGTTTCTCGAGGCCGATCAAGTGTTTCAGGAGGACCGATTTTCCGCTGCCGCTGGGGCCCATGATGACAAAAATCTCGCCCGGCGCGACCTCGAATGAAATGTCGCGCAGCACCAGTTGTCCGTCGTAGCTTTTGCGAAGGCCGCGGACCTGGATGCCCACGCCGCGGCGTTGGGTCGAGTTCATCGGTCCAAATGCATGAGCAGCCTCGTCAGAAAATAATCCAATATCAGGATCATCACGATCGAATTCACAACCGCCTTTGTCACCGACCGCCCTATTCCGCGCGGTCCGCCAACAGTCCGAAGTCCTTGATGGCACGACACAGCGCCGATAATGACTGCAAAAACGAGGCTCTTGATGAGCCCGTTGGCGACATCAAGGAAGTCAACGCCCGAGCGCAAACTGTTGAAATAGGCCGCGTAGCTGATCGCCACTTTGTAGTTGTAAACGCTCACAATCGCGCCCCCGAACCATCCGACGAGATTTGAAAAAACCACCAAAATCGGCAGGGCAATGCTGATCGCCACCAGACGCGGCAGCACAAGATAGTGCACGGGATTGATGTTAAGCGTCTTCAAAGCGTCGATTTCCTGATACACGGCCATCGAGCCTATCTCCGCCGCCATTGCAGAACCAATCCTGCCAGATATGAACACCGCCATCATCACCGGCCCCAGTTCCTTGCACATCGACAAACCGACAATCTGTCCAATGAAACTCGAAAGCCCCCGCTCAGCCAATGCCGCACCGGTCTGAAGCGCCAAAACACCGCCTATGAAAAGCGACAATACACACGCCATCAGCAAACTCGCGTTGCCAATCTCAAACAATTGATCGAACACCTTCCGCTTGTGACGCACTACGAGCGGCAGCGCCTGAAATGTGCGCCACATCAGAATCAGTATTTGTCCGATGTTCTCAAACATGTGCCACCGATTCTCCGCCAATTACTCAGAATGGACGTCGGCATTCTGCAGCATTCTCGGCAAACAAGCTCGCCGAAACCCGGCCAGCCTCGCCACCATCGCGCCGTGCGTTCGAGGCTTTCATCGCCTCTCCATTGGCCGGCGTGCCACACTGCACAGTGGACGAACGCTTCGTCTCGCTGGTTGGCGGCTGTTTCTCGGGCTTGCCGCCGAACAAATGCAGCCATCGCCACCATGAGCCTTCGGGACCAGCGCCGTGTTGCACAAGGCCAAACATTAGCGAGTATCTTCGCGTTGTCGGGGTCCTTTCGCAACGGTAAAGATTCCACAGAAAAGACGAGCTTTGTTTGCCCGCTTGTTTGTCGCTCTCGGAACGCCAGATCGACCAGAGAGGCGAGTAATTCCGTTTCACGCCGTCGTTGTGTGGAAGAAATGGCTCGAGCAAGGCAAGGATCTGAAAACGTTCGCGGCCTTCCATGTCGCGCCGGGTTATGAACAGGGGCCATAGATCGGTGCGCGATGCGGTTTTGCCGGTCTGAAGGTTTTGCAGTGTTTCGTCGCAATAAACGCCGAGCAACAATCGCACGACATCGCGTTTGATGGTTTCACTACTGCTGCTGCGCTGTTGATACACCGGCCAGAGAATCGAGAGCGATTCCCGGTTTTCGCGATGGTCTCTGCTGAACAGGGGGAACACACGGTCCAATTGCCTTTCAGGCCCTCTCCCGAAGCTTATCAATGGCCACGCAAAGTCTGTTTGATTGTACTGATGCGTCCTGTCGTCGGTCAGTGTTAGTCCAATCGGCCAAAGATATGTCCTGATGTCCTTGGCCTGGGAAAGCTGATAGCTGAACAATGGCAAAAGCAGTCGCTGGCGGACAGGATTTGTCGTGCCGAGCATTGCGTCGTTGTGGAAAAAGATGGGCCACAAAACGAAAAGGGATTCGTGGCCCGGCTTGGTTTCAGCCATCCCAAAGCTGTTTGTCTGCACAATGGCCGTCTGGTTTTCCTGCCCCACCAGCGGCCAGAACTGCCAGCCCCTGAGCCCCGGCCCGTGCCGAACGTGAAATAGCGGTACCAGAAAATTCTCGGTGATAATGTCCTTTTTGCGGGTCCGGACATACGCAGGCCACAGAATCCAGTCAGCTTCGTCCCGGAAGAACCGTTTCTCGACGTGGCCATAAATCGGCCAAACCGCCGTGTAGTTCAACGCCGGGTCTGAAGCGCGCCTTTGAAAATAAAGCGGGAATAACGAAAAGTTCTCCCAGCTAGTCCCGGTCGCATCGCGGCCCGCCGAAAAGCTCAGCAGTTGCAGCACCTGAAAGTAAAGTTCCCGGCCGAACCTGTCGTACGTGAGTATCGGATAAACGAAGTCCCACGATACCCCCTCTGTTTGTGGGCGTTCCTGAACCGAAAACAATGGCGGCAATGCCATCGTCGTTTCGGCCACTGAACCGCGTGCAAGACCAGCCTCGCTTGGACTTTCAAGGTTTGGTTCCCTGATTTCCTCGCTGTACCAAAAGGGTCCGACCGCTTCACGTCGCTCTCCTTCGCCAAGCGTAAGAGAAAAAGCCGTGTAAAGCGGCCCGATCCACAAACCCTGGCCGCCACGGTTTTCCGACGCAGTCGCAGAAACGGACAAGAGAAACTGGACCGCCGTCAGGAACAGAACCCACTTGCAGTCCCCGAATCGCATTTAAAAGCGCACAATCTAGGAGCAACCACCCGGACGTCAAGTGCAGCCTCCCAAAACACTGGTAGCTCACAACCAACGCAGATGAAATCCGCCATCGACGTTGATCGCCTCGCCGGTGCTGAATGGGAGAAGATTTTGAGCGATCGCCGCCACGGCACGGCCAACATCCTGGGGCGTTCCCCAGCGGTTGATCGGTGTCAACCCCTCCGCGATCAGCTTGTCATACTTCTCTTTCACTCCTGAGGTCATGTCTGTGGCTATTATGCCTGGTCTGATCTCATAAACGTTGATGCCATGCGGCGCGAGGCGGATCGCAAAAAGCGATGTCAGCATTGACAACGCCGCTTTGCTTACACAGTAGTCGCCCCGATTTGTCGAAGCAGTATAAGCCGAAATTGATGACACGGTGACGATCTTCGGGCGGTACTCAGGCCCGGGCGGCAGCCGCTGGGTCAGTTCGATCATCCAGCGGGCGATTTGTTGTGTCAAAAAATACGGACCTTTCACGTTAATCGCCATCAGGCGATCGAAACTCTGTTCATCGGCTTCAAGGATATCTGCGCGCACCGTGGGAGCGACACCCGCGTTGTTCACAAGAAGATCAATCCGGAGAAACTCTCGCCGCGCAAAATCTACCAGCCGTTGCCGGTCTTCAGAAAGGCTGATGTCTGCCCGGCAGGTCAGCGCCCGGACGGTTTTGCCCGATGCCTTTGCTTCGGCGATGCAATCTGCAGCCGTTTTCTCGGCTGCTTCCGAAGCCCGCGCGTAGTTGATAACCAGGTCGTAACCAATTTTGGCCAGCTCGATCGCAATGCCACGCCCGATCCCCCGCGACGCTCCCGTGATCAAGGCCACCGGATTCATAAAGCCTAGAATACTGCACAGCCTCGAAACGCGGAAGATCAAACAACCGGTTGACAGATCGGGAACGCTGACCCCGAGCCCGGATCGGCCGGTTCACCGCGCCAAACCGTTCTCGCCCGACGGTGCGCTGGCGACCACCTCGATTTCGACTCTGGCGCCGCGGGGCAGAGCAGCAACCGCAATTGTCGATCGTGCAGGGAAATCGCGTGTGAAGTACCGCGCGTACACCTCGTTCATTCCCGCAAAATCGGCCATGTCCGCCAAGAATACGGTGGTCTTCACAACAGACTCGAAACCGAGGCGTTCGGCTTCGAGTATTGTGCGGATGTTCTCGAGCACACGTTCTGTTTGAACGCGTATGTCGCCGGTGACAAGCTGACCTGTCGCAGGGTCGATTGGGATTTGACCGGAACAAAACAGCATGTCGCCCACGCGCACTGCATGGCTGTAAGGGCCAACAGGCGCCGGCGAGCCGTTCGGGTTGACTGTTCTCTTATGCATGACTCGGATCAATCTGTCGGAGGTTCTTCGTTTTCAGGTGAGAATAGCAATCTGGAAGATCGAATCGGCTCAGCACTCCTGGCACGAAACACGACAGCGGCCAAGAATACAACTCAGATTCCGCCACGTCCGCATACGCGGTCAGCGCGTTTTTCAACGTGACTTGCACGACGAGTTCGGACAGCAGAGCCGCAAATGTGGCGGGCAAGGTGCCCCAACCGCAAGCTGCGAGATGCACTTCCGTGTGCCCGTGCGCTTTCAACCAGTCAAGAACGCTGAGCACATCGTGCGTCTTTTGGCCAACATACGGCTGGTCCAGCATTATCGAGTGGATGGCGTAGAAATAGTCGCTGCCGTAAGGGTCGAGGAAACTGTTCGAGCCGCATGTGTCGGGACGCGACTCGCCGATGCCGCGCACATCGCACGTGTAAAACGCGGCCTCGGGTTCCTCGGAGAACAGTTGTCGCACGAGCGGCTGGCTTCGCAGCTCGGCGTCACTCGAATGATGAGCAACATACAATATTGCACGTGATGGTTTGCCTGAGGGGCGCGATGCCAGCGGTTCCGGACCCAGCCGGTAAACGACCGCTTGAATGCCGGGCTCGGTTTCGACCGCATAGACCGCTGCATGAGGCAAAGGATATCCGCGCCCGGATATTGGGCGGAGAATCCGGTAGTCTGGCGCACGATGGCGCGGCGGCAACCGCAACATATCAATCACGGCACGTTGAAGATCGCCAAGCCCGGGTCTTGCACGCTGAGCCGACAGTGAGCGCGATCGCTCGGCTGTGTACCCGGGCACTGTTCGAGATTTCAGCTCGACCACTTGCCCTTTCGGCGCGCACCAGAGCGTTTCATCCTTCTCGAGGACAAGTTCGGGTTCGATTTCTGCATTCGAAATGCCGGTGATACGGTTGAACCATCGATACATTGCTTCGCGGTTTTCCTTTGAAAAACCGTGGGGGGTTGGGCCTGCGAACATTGCGATGTTCTCTCCGGCGCCCAGGAGGCTGTAGAGATGCTTGAGTCTGCCAAAGGCTTCCTCCGTGCCCCGGACATCGAAGTAGTCGAGTTCTTTGGCCAGAATGATGACGGGCTTGGGTGCCATTGCCGCTATGAAGTCTTCGTGGTCAAGGCCGAGAGCAATGGCGCGTGGCGGACATTGTTCGGTGTCTGCGGGCAATTCGTTTTCGAGGTTCCGACGGAAGGTGGTCACAAAGCAACTGGGCGCGGCCATTGTCCAGCGTTCGTCGAGTCCGCAAAGCCACGTGGTCATCGTTCCGCCGCCCGAATTGCCAGTCACACCGATGTGCCGCTGGTCAACTTCTTTCCGAGTCAGCAAATAGTCGAGGGCGCGGATCGCATCCCATGCACGCCATGTCCCGATGAATTCGCCCACCAGAAACTGCTGATTTCCGGCGTGCAGATGTTCCCGCACACCAACTCCGATGCGCGATTTCAATCCCGCGTCGGGATACTGCAATCGTTCGCCTTGGCCAAGCGGATCGATGATGAACACCACGTAACCCATGCGCGCCAGCCCTTGCGAGAATGACTGGTAGGACTCGGCCGCTTTGCCGTTGTCAGAGTGGCCGCACACGCCGATCACTCCGGGTAATGGCAGAGTACGGCTTTGGGGAACGTACAGATTGCCCGTCACCATGAAGCCCGGGCGGCTTTCGAAAACGATGTTCTCAATTCGGTAAGCGCCGCGATCAATCACCCTTGTGACTCGCGGGTTCAATGGCGTCTTTTCAGGAAATGGCCCGAAACATGCCCGTATTCTCTCGCGTACTTCGGCAACGTAAGCTTCAGCTTCAGCCTTGGTCTGCAACGACTCGAGTCGTCGGCGACTCGCTGTTGTTATGGCTCGGACCCGTCCCACAAAATACTCCTGCACCATTCGGGGAAATCTGTTCAGAGGGGCGGTTGGTGCGGCAATCGAACCGGGCACATTTGCCGTGCTGCCTGGCTGGCTCGCGTTTGTGGGCGGCCCGCAAACCGCCAATGCTGAACCGCTCGCCGCGATGGTTTTTAGCATATGCCGGCGACTGAACTTGTTGGGCGCGATCTTGCCGGTCGCCTCGGTTGTTGGCACTGGTTTGCGGCCATTTCCTTTGATGCGTGGGTCTGGATGTGTTGATTGTGCCATATGTTGGAAACACTCATTTGATGGCATCAAATCAGGCTGCCGATCAAGCCAATTGCCACGGTTTCCAAACCATCAGGCAGATAGAGTGACAGGCACACAGTTTGCGCATCCCAGCCGGTGAATGTTCGGGCGGCGGATATGGGTGATCTAAACGGGGCATGGGGTCGGTCGTCGGGTTGATGCGGCCGAGGACGGCCGCGCTCCCGACCGTCGGTGTTTGCTCCAACGCGCCGGCAGGAGCGCGGCGATTCTTCGCCGCACCCAACCGGTGCATTTTCGGTGGTCCGATTCGGGTGATCGAAACGTGTCCTATGATCGGTCGTCAGGCTGGCGGCCGAAATATGGGGACAGACACGTTGTTGGCTCGGAGCGGCGCGGGTCGCCCCTTGGCGTAGGTGCCGATATGGGGACAGGCACGTTGTTTGGGCACAGAAACAAAGCGGCAGCAAGCTGCCGCACTCCAAGCGCTTCGCGCCTGCCAACGCCCACTGCATCCGCGGCAGCGCGGGAGAAACCGTTGGCATCAACGGCGAGGTCGAATGAGGCTATATGGGGACAGACACGTTGTTTGGGTACAGAAACAAAGCGGCAGCAAGCTGCCGCACTCCAAACGCTTCGCGCCTACCAACGCCCACACTGCATCCGCGGGGGCGCGGGGAAATATGGGGACAGACACGTTGTTGGCTCGGAGCGCCGCGGGTCGCCCCTTGGCGTAGGTGCCGATATGGGGACAGACACGTTGTTTGGGCATAAGACAAAGCGGCGGCA
>JAAYVR010000129.1 GCA_012517065.1 Verrucomicrobiota bacterium
AGAAAACCTGATCGGAGCTGATCTCGAACAGGCCGGTTGGCTGGACATTGACGGTTGCGCCCTGGCCGCTGGAGATGTTTCCAGTGCCTTCCCAGCGCGCAGTGCCAGCGATTGACACGGTTCTGGACTGGAGAGTTTTGCCAGAGGCACTGCCAATGACCAAGGTCGCGCTGTCTGGTATGACCAAGGCGCCTGTTCCGCTCAACGTTCCCCCGTTCCACGTGAAAGTGCCTGTATGAGTCACTGTCCCTGTGCCGGTTAGGGTCCCGTTCGAGAGCGTGATTTCACCTCCAAGGTTGACATCGGAAGCGATGTCCAATGTGCCGCCGGAAATCGCAGTTGTGCCTGTGAGGCTGAAAGTGCCGGCCACTTTGACCGTGCCGCTGCGCAGGGCAAGTGCGCCATTACCGGCGATTGTGGATGCGGGCTTTAGCTCATATGTGCCGCCGTTGAATTCGAGCGTTGCGCCTGCCGAGACCTTAAAAAGCCCGCTGCTGGTGCCGCCTGAAGTCGAACTGAGAGTCCCGGTTTGGACTTCGATGGTTCCGTCGTTGTTGAGTGCGCACCAGAGAGTTGTTGTGCTGCTGCCTGCGGTTTTGCGGACAACGCCTGCGTTGTTGAAAACTGTTGGCGCGCCGCTGAAGCTGTAATAAATGTTTTCGTCGTTTGCGATCTCAAACGATCCGGTTGGTTGAATCTGAATGATCGCTCCTTCCCCGCTTCGAATGTTGCCGGTGCCTTCCCACCGTGCGTTGCCGGACACTTCGACTGACCATCCAACGAGGTCTTTGCCGCCGGCGCCGCTGATTGCAAGGGTGGCGCCGGCTGGAATCTCGAGATGGCCGGAGCCGGTCAGTGCTCCAGCAGTCCACGCAAAAGCCGCAGTTACAATGAGCGTGCCAGATCCCTGCACTGTGCCGCCCGCAAGGTTGAATGCGGCGACCTGCCAAGTGTTGGTGAGCTCGATCGGTTTTTTCCCGGCGGGCACTGTAACGGTGTCCGCGGCACTTGGGACACCGGCCGGTGTCCAATTTGCTGGTTCCTGCCACGAGGAAGACACGCTGCCGTTCCATGTGAAATCGGCGGCGGTCAATGTTGAAAACGTCAGGCAGCAGGCAATGAGCGTTTTGGCGAAGGTGCGCGTGGTCATGGCGTGTCGTGGCAAACCGTGATTCTCCCAACCTGGTCGGCAACCGACCTGACTCATCCTCAGCACTTTGCGATGGCAGATACAGCTTGTCAATAAAAAGCGTGTTCGGCTTGTTCGGCTGTTCGGCTCGCGCCCAGGATGAATCACGGATTTGTTGCCACGGGGGAATTGGTTTGCCAAAGTGAGTTGACTGTTAAGTTGGACACGAACGATGATTTCTCATGGAAGTTGAATTGAGTGACGCTGAGAATGTGAATGCCGGCGCAGCCGCCACAAGAGGCAGGCGGTTGCCTGCGTGGCTTCGGGTGAGCCTGCCGCAGACTCGAGTATTTTCGCACACGCGCGAGCTGTTGCGGGCGTTGCGCCTTCATACGGTTTGCGAGAGTGCCCGGTGCCCAAACCATTGGGAATGTTGGGACAGGGGAACTGCAACGTTCATGATCTGTGGTGACCGTTGCACGCGGGCGTGCCGGTTTTGCGCAGTGACAAAGGCGCGTCCGTTGCCTCTTGATCCGGAGGAACCTCAGCGTGTGGCGGAAGCGGTGCGGATGATGCGGTTGAAACACGTCGTTATCACTTCGGTTGCGCGAGATGATCTGGCCGATGGCGGCGCAGAACACTTTGCAAAGACAATCAAAGCGGTGCGGTCGGTTAATCTTGAAGTGGTGGTCGAGGTGCTCACTCCTGACTTTAATGATGATGACCGGGCGCTCGAGATTGTTTTCAATGCGCGGCCGGACATTTTCAACCACAACCTCGAGACTGTGCGCCGGCTCACACCAAGTGTGCGGTCACGCGCGACTTACGATAGGTCGCTTTCGGTGCTGAGGAAGGCCAGACAACGATTGCCGGCGAATTGCAGGACAAAATCTGGATTGATGCTCGGATTGGGTGAAGAGATGGACGAGGTGCTTGAGTCATTTCGAGACCTGCGGGCGGTTGGATGCGAGATATTGACCCTTGGCCAGTACTTGCAGGCGACGGGCGGCTGTTTGCCTGTAGCCGAGTACGTGCGGCCGGAAATGTTTGATGAATTGGGGAAGAGAGCTCTGGCGATGGGCTTTGCTTACGTGGCCAGCGCGCCGCGGGTGAGAAGTTCCTATCGGGCTGATTGTCTTGCAGGAGTCGAAACAGGGGGTTGAATTGGGGCGTCTTATGCGGGCGCACGCCAGCAGTGCGGAAAACGTTCGACCACAGGTGAGCTTGTGGGCCAGCTGGCTGTGTTTGGTCATAGCCGTGGTGGTGCTAGGAAACGGCTGGCTGATTCGGGCTCAAAAGATTTCGGAATGGCGTGTTTACCGTGCGGCGGACGGGTTGACGGAGTCACTGACCACTGCAGTAACGATCAGTCCGCGCGGCAACGTTTGGGTGAAGCACGGGGAAGTTGACGCGGTGAGTTACCTGGACGGCTACAACGTGCATCACATTCCGGCGCCGTCCGAGCCAAACTACAGGGTCTATCAGAGCGCGGCCGGGCGGATTTGGTCGATTTACGCCGAGGGTCTGCTCGAGTACGTCGATTCGCATTGGCAGCGGTATCCAATCAAGGAACTGCGGTGGGAAGTCGGAACGAGCCCGACCCGGGCCATCAGGCCCACGCCGATTCTGCCTGCTGAAGAAGACCGGGTCCTGTTGCTGTTGCCGGATCGGTTTGCGGAGTTTCGGGCGCGCACGTCGGAGTTGAAAGTGCTGAGGCATGCATCTGAAACCTCCCTTGGCACATTTCTGGACATGACATTGGCACAGGATGGTGGGATATGGATAGGGGGCGCTCAGGGGATAGCCAAGGTGCCCGGGCGAATCCGGCAGATCAACCGCGACACCAAATGGCGGGAGTACGTTCTCCCACCGGATTTTGCCGTGCGGAATCTGCTGCGTCCGTTTGATGACGACGATGGGGGAGTCACGGTTGTTGCTGACGATCCGTCGGTGAACAAGCGCGTGTTGGTTCATTTCGATGGAACGAACTGGCTGAGTTATTCTGCACTTCGAGAAGGTTTGCGGTATGCGTGGAGAGACACCGAGCCCGGAAAGTTTTGGGGGCTTACCATGAGTTCGCTTCTGAGGATTGACACGAACAGCGGCATGGTCGAGCAGGTGGAGCATCCGGGTGCAAGGTTCTATGACGTTGCGGTACAGGCACGAGGTGTGTTTTGGTTGGCCACTTTGGAGGGGTTGTATCGGTATGCACCGCCTGCGTGGCGAACGCCTCCCGGAGCCGCGGCGTATCCTTCGGTGGTTTACTCTGCGATCGAGGATTCGAGTGGGAGGCTGTGGTTTGCGACCGCAGACGGTTTGTTGGAATTTGACCGGCGTCAATGGCGTCGGCACGTATGGCCGCAAAACTTTGATGCTTCGTTTCGCGCTCGCGACGGCTTGTTCAACCTCAAGGAGGGGCGTCTGTTGATCAGCGCGTCCGAACAGGTCTGGATCTTCGATCCTCAGAATGGCGAGTTCAGACAGGTTTCTCATCCGGGCGGCCGGCGGTTGCGGAAAGTGCTGAGGCAGTTGCCCGACGGTGTTGTGTGTGTGCAGACTGCAGAAGCGAGCGCGGGAACGGGGCAGTACGATTTCGAGTTGTTCAACGGAGATGAGTTTGTCAAATGGGCGGAGGCGCCGCCAGCAATCGACCTTGGCAGCGAGCTGTTTTTCCTTGCTACGACTGAGAACGGAGACCTTTGGCTTGGCGGGCGCACGGGACCGGCTCTCTGGCACGAGGGCAAGTGGCAGAAGTTCACTGCGGCTGACGGTTACGATGATGAGGGCGCGCTTTGTTTCATGGAGATGCCTGAAGGACAGATCTGGTGTGGGGGACTCGGAAAAATCAGCCAATACGACGGAAGAAACTGGACCGTCGTGTTGAGCGGATTGGATCGTGTTAGTGCCATGGTGCGTTCGGTCGATTGGAGTGTGTGGGCGGCGACCGGCAGCGGTCTGTACAGATACTACAAGGAGACGTGGGCGTCCGTGGGCGAAGAAGAAGGGCTGGCCAGCAGCGCCTGCTACTCAATAGTCGAGGATCGCGGTCGAAAACTCTGGGTCGGGACATCGCGGGGTATTAGCCAGTATTTTCCGCGGGCTGACCCCGATGCGCCCAGAACCACGATTTTGGAAGTGACGCAAACCACACAAGGCGCTGACGAGAATGTGATCGCGATAAGCTTTCGCGGTCAGGACAAATGGCGTTACACGCCGGAACGGCGGTTGTTGTACTCTTGCCGCCTTGACGGCGGCGCGTGGTCGGTGTTCACGCCCGGAACAAACGCTGTGTACCGCGATCTTGCTTCTGGCAAGCACAAGTTCGAAGTCCGAGCCCTTGATCGGAATTGGAACATAGAATTGCGTCCCGCGGCGTACCAGTTCGACGTCGTGGTCCCATGGTATCAGGAAAAGCGGATTATTGCTGTCGCGCTCATTGGGATGGCCGTGGCTTTGGCGTTCGCAGCCGTAGCTGTGAATCGGCATATACGGCTCATGCGCAGCCACGCCGAGGTGGAGAAAAAAGTGGCGGAGCGAACGCAGGAACTCGAACGCGCAATTGCGGCTCTTGCGCACAGCGAGAAAATGACAGCTCTCGGCACACTCGCCGCAGGCATAGCGCATGATTTCAACAACATGCTGTCAATCATTCGCGGATCGGCTCAAATCATCGAAGCCAACATCGATAATCCGGACAAAATCCGGCTCCGGGTCGAGCGGATAAAGACCGTGGTTGACCAGGCCAGTGGCATTGTGAAAGCGATGCTGGGGTTTGGGCGCGCCAGTGACCAGCCGACTTCGGACTGTGATGTGCGGGAGGTCGTAGAGAACACGATCAGACTCCTTGGGGACAGGTTCTTGCGCGAGACGAATGTGCTGCAGGAGATTCCCGCAGATTTGCCTCGGATTCAGGGTTCCCGCGATTTGTTGCAGCAGATATTGCTTAATCTGATTCTGAACGCAGCCGATGCGATCGAGCGCGACGGCCAAATCATAATTCGAGCTCGGGTTGTTTCGGACCTTGCCTCGACAGAACCGGTGTTGGCACCGGCGGGCGCCCCGGGTTACGTCATGATTTCTGTCGAGGACACCGGCGTTGGGATACCTGCTGACTTGTTGCAGAGGGTGTTTGAACCGTTTTTCACAACAAAAGCTTTTTCCACACGGCGTGGAACGGGTTTGGGCTTGTACATGGTGTACCAGTTCGCCCGACAGATGGGGCACGGCTTGGCGGTGGAATCCGAGGTGGGCAAGGGCAGCAAATTCACGATCATTGCCCCGATAGCAAAAGAAAGCGCATGACCAATCATCGACGGGTTCAGCCACAGCGTTCCACCAGCGCAACATGGTCTCAGTTCAGTGGCTACATAAGAAGTGGCGAGACGAAGTGACTGTTGGACGGGTTTTTGCGCAATGAAGAGCCTGACAAAAAATCAATCTCGCGCAATCGAGGCAAAAGGGAATGTGCTCGTGATGGCCGGTGCAGGCACGGGCAAGACACACACTTTGGTTGAGTGCTGCGTGCGTCGCCTGCTGGATGACGAAAACCCGACGTCGCTTGATGAGATTCTGATGGTCACTTTTACCGAGGCGGCTGCGGGTGAAATGCGGCGAAGAATCCGCGAGCGACTCGAACAGGCAATCAAGGATGACCCTGGCAATCTCAGGCTTGGAGAACAACTGGCACTGGTTGAGACAGCTCGAATCAGCACGTTGCACAGCTTTTGCCTCGAACTGGTGCGCGATCATTTCCACGAACTGAATCTTGACCCACAACTGAGTGTGTTGCCTCAGGAACGCGCCCGGATTCTGGCCACTGAAACTCTGGAGGAGGTGTTTGAAAAACATTACGCCGGGCAAGGTGCCGAGGACGATGCCGTTCGGCAACTGGCGATGTATTACGGTGGATATCGGGATGCTGCGGTGCGGAGAACTGTCCTGCGGGTCCATAATTACATCCAAACCTTGCCCGCACCCGGGGCATGGCTGGCACGGCAGAAGAACCTGCTCGAGCAGGAGTCGCCGGAGCATTGGCAGGCATGGCTCCTTGAAGCGGTGTCGGAATGGCGCAGTGAATGGCTCGAGCGGTTGCTCGAGCTGCCGCCGGGGAATCCAAACGCGGACCGATGCCTTGCGATTCTGCAACAGGCGCCGGAAAAACCTCGTCTCGAGGATGCAGCAGTAATGCTGTCAGCCGTCCTCGCTGTCGATAATGAGTGGCCCAGAGGCAGGAAAACGGAGTTGCGCAAGCCGTTGTTGGACATCTTCGACGAAGCCGGGTTTTTGCAGAGTCTCATGCCAGACGGTCAGACTGCGAATCCGCTGAAAGAAGACTGGTGTTTGCTCAGGCCGCATTTGCGGACTTTGCTGAGGTTAATCGAAGAGTTCGGGGAGGCTTTTGCTTCGGCAAAACGCGAACGCGGCGTTGTTGATTTTCACGATCTGGAGCAACTGGCCCTGCGTCTTTTGTGGGACGCAGATTGCAGCCAGCCGACAGCGATCGCTCAGCAATGGCGGTCGAAGCTGAAATACATTTTTGTTGATGAGTTTCAGGATATAAATGCGGCCCAGGACACGATTTTGCGCGCGCTGGCGCGCGATGGCACGGATGCCAACAGGTTCCTTGTTGGGGATCTGAAGCAAAGCATTTACAGGTTCCGCTTGGCAGATCCGCGGATTTGCAGGACCTACGCCGAGCGTTTCGGTGATGATCCGTCTGCGGGGCAGGTGATACCACTGAACGACAATTTCCGGAGCCGGGCGGGCATTCTCGATTTTGCGAATTCCGTGTTCGAATTGCTCATGCGCCCGAAACTGGGCGGTGTGAGCTACGACGACGATGCACGGCTCAGGTTCGCACATGTTTCAAAACGACAGGGGCACGGCGGTGAATCCGACCGCGGCCCGCGTGTCGAGTTGTTGTTGCGGTTGACGGGGCGGATTGAAGACGCTACGGACGCATGGGAAGGTGAGGCTGCTGCCGCGGTCTCGCAGGGCGGTAGTGCCGAGCAAGAGGCGATGGTTGTCGGACGTCGGCTCGCTCGGCTCAAATCCGAGAATTTTCAGGTATGGGATGATGACGTAGGAGGGCTGCGGCCAGTGGAATGGCGGGACATGGCGGTTTTGTTACGTGCGCCACGCAACAGAGCCGAGGCGTTCGCAACAGCGTTCGACCGGCTCGGCATACCGCTTGTGTCTTCAAGGGGCGGTTTGTATGAGACGATTGAAGTCAGTGATCTTCTGCAACTGCTGCGTGTTCTTGACAATCCGGTGCAGGACATACCGTTGATCGCAGTTCTGCGGTCGCCAATTGTGGGGATGACCTTGGATGAGTTGGCGGTCGTTAGAATCGATCAAAGAAGCGGCGATTATTGGGCTGCGGTTCGGCGTTTTCATGATCTGCACGGCCATCCCCAAGGGTCGTCTCGGGGGCGGAGTGCTGTGTCGGCCAACAATGTCGTGACCGAAGGCTCGGCGGCAGGGGTAGGCGCGGAGTTGGACGATCGAGCGAAGGCATTGATTGAAATCCGCAACTCGGCGTGGAAACGGATCGACGCCTTTTTGGAAAGGTTCAGAAGGTGGAGGCGGATTGCTCGACGCCACTCGGTGTCGAGTTGCCTTGAGTGCGTGCTCGAGGAGACGCATTACGAGGATTGGCTCGAGGCGCAGCATCCAAGCGGTCAAGCGGTGGCCAATGTTCGCAGGTTCCTTGAGGTTGCAAGAGAGTTCGACCGGTCGCAAGGCCGCGGATTATTCCAGTTCCTGCAGCAGGTGGATGCTCAGGTTGAAATGGAGTATGATCCTGAACCTGCAGTGATTGGGGGCGAAAACGCGGTCAGGTTGATGAGCGTTCATCAAAGCAAGGGATTGGAGTTTCCCGTGGTTGTTGTGGCCGACATTGGCAGGCGATTCAATTTGCGCGATTCGAGCGGCCGCATCGTGCTCGATGAAGAACTTGGCATTTGTGCGCATGTTCGTGCCAGTGGAAAAGGACAGTTTTACCCCAGCCTCCCTCACTGGATGGCGGCTCGTCGTCAGAAACGCGAATCGCTCAGTGAAGAACTTCGGCTGCTTTACGTTGCGGTGACGCGGGCTGCCGATCTCCTGATTCTTTGCGGTTCAACATCTGAGAAAACAGCACGAGAACGATGGGAACCGCCGATGGGCATAAGGCCGGCAACGAGAGCGTTGCTTGGGGGGCGCTGTTGGCTTGATTGGCTTGGGCCGCTCATGCCGCGGTTGTGCGAGGATTTGGAATGGTTGGACAAAGAAGAAGGGCAAAGTCGCCTTGTTCGCTGGCAGTTGCATTGTGAAGACGGGTTAGGGTCAGAGGGCATAGTCGAAAGCGAGTTTCAAGTCGGCGCCAAGGAGGCGCCGGGTTCAATAGCTGCCGAAGCTGGCCATGATGTAGTGGCTGAATTTGAAGCGGTCTGTGACAGACTGGAGAAACTTCATAACTGGCAATACCCGCACGTTGCCGCCACATCGGAGGCGGCGAAAGCTTCTGTGAGCGCGTTGCGAAGGCGCGTTGCAGAGGAGACGCAGACCGAAGCTGCGCCGTTGTTCCAGTTTGATGCAAAGGGTTTCTTGAGAATGGCGGGGCAGGGGACCGCGGGCCTTTCACCTGCCGAACGCGGTACGGCGCATCATCGATTCCTCCAGCTTGCGGACCCTGCCAAGCTGGCCACGCCACGAGGAGCACGCAGTGAAGCAGCAAGATTGGAGACAACCGGTTTCCTCACCCCGGAAGAAGTCAAGGCGCTTGATTTGGAAGCGGTGAGCGCGTTTTGGCAATCGGGTCTGGGAAAGCGGTTTCTGGCGCACTCGGAGAATTTGGTGCGGGAACTCGAGTTCACCGCCAGGTTTTCACCCGATGACCTGCGTGCGCTTGGCGTGCCGGTACAGGTGGGGCTCGGGTCTGATGAGTTCATTGTTGTCCAGGGCATTGTTGACCTTGCAGTCATTCTGGAAGATCAACTGTGGATTCTCGACTTCAAGACGGATCAGATCGATGAAAGCGGCTTAAAGATGAAGGTCGATGCGTACCGACCGCAGGTGCTTGCTTACGCTATCGCCCTTGGCCGCATATACAAGCGCCCAGCAACCGAGATATGGTTGCACTTTCTGGCATTGAACAGAAGCGCCAAAATTGACCATGGAACGTTCGTTTGAGGTGCGTGGTCCGACAGACAGTCAATTCTACGGATTGACTGAGCGCAACTATCCGTGATTTGTCGAGATTTGTGTCTCCAGTATTTCAGTTCAGTTTGCGGAGGTAGTTGAGCGATTTTTTCAGGGCAGCGGTCATGTTGTCTGGTTCGACGTGGCCGTGCATGAAGGGGTTGACGTACCATCTGTAGTTGATTTTGTCCAAAGCCTGAAGCCATGGTCCAAAATCCGATGGGCCATGGCCGGGCAATTGGCCGAGGCCATCTTGTTTTTGCCATGCGTAAAAGAAGAACAATTGCGAGCCGGAGATGCGAATAGCTTCTTCAACCGACGCGCCAATGGCCTGAAGATGGTATGGGGCAAGAGCAATACCAATACGCGACGACCGATTCAGGTCCACAAACGCTTTGAAAGAGTCGATGGAATCCAGCAGTGCCTGGCCGTGGTTTTCGATGGCCACATACGAGTTGTTTTTTTCGGCAAGTTCGGCCAGCGGTTTCAATCCCTCGAGAAAATCTTTCATTGAGGCAGTGAGCTTCTCGGGGGCGCAAGGGGCTGCGCTGCCTTGGACAGCCACACCTCCTCCGGCCTTTCCGAGCAGTTCGGCGTACTTGGCATAGCCTCCCACGTAGGTCGAGAAGGCGTAGAGTTTGAGTCCGGCCCTGTTCAGCAGATGCTTCAGACCGTCCGGGCCGAGTCGATTCAGCGCGTCGTCGAGGTGGGGACAGTTGTCATAGGCGCACCAGATATCGATGGCTTCGAAGCCGAGTTCGGCGATGCGCTGGCACGCCTGTTCAATTGGCAGGTCTTTGAAGTGGACGGACGATGTTGAGTAACGTCGTCTGACTTGGTGCGAAAGGGTATCAGTGGCCCGTGCATGGGACTGGAGAGTTGAACATGCCAAAGCGGCTGCGCTTCCGGCGAGGAATTCGCGTCGGTTCATGCCTCATGTTCTAGTCCGGAAATCGTAGCGGTCAACCCTCCAGATACACCCATGTGTTCAACGCGGCGAGATTCCGGGGGTCCGGATATCTGAAGTTTCTCCGGACACGTGCTTCGCAAATCACTCGAGGTATGTGTGAAGAGTCGTTCGTATTCGCGAGGATTTTCAGGCTGTGAGTTTGCTGAATTCCTCGGTATCTGCTTCTCTGGCCGCTAGCAAGGCGGTCACAACAGCACAGCCTTGGGGAGTGAGTCGGAATGAAGTGACAGGCTCGTTCTATGGGTTTTGCCCCCTGATTGCGGCGTGGCCCGCAAATTGCCCCTTGTTTCAATCGACTGTTGCCGAAGTCTGTGCAGGAACCCCTCGCATGCAGATATGGGGACAGACACACAGCTTGCGCATCTCAGCCGGTGAACGTTCGGGCGGTGCATTCGCGCGATCTATACATAACGTCATAAGTAATTGCGCATGTTAGGCGACTGCACATAACTTCCGCAGCGTTTCACTACCCCGCTCCCAACACTCGAATTGCGACTCCACGACTTCGATGACCAATTGCAGTGTCGGAAAGTAGCGATTG
>JAAYVR010000130.1 GCA_012517065.1 Verrucomicrobiota bacterium
CAGGTACATGGGCCAGATCAGTGACAATAAGGGCTGAAAGCCCGCGCTAATCTCGAGTTCCGGAGGCCGGAGTTTCGGCGTGTACAGCTTCAGGTTTTCAACCACTAAATACGCTGAAGACACGAAAGGAAATGCAACAGAGCGGGCTTTCAGCCCTTGGATGGTGGAAGATGAGATGGGCGCCCTTCGTGGGGCTGCGCCCCACGCTGGTATGAGACCGCGCCGTTGGCGCTTTGGTGGCTGGTAGGCCCACCGGCCTGGTGTGAATTCAAACTGGGCTTCGAATATCAATCGCACACATAGGCTTGGTTGCATTTCAGGCCGTGTTGCTTCAGGAACATCCGGAGTATGGCGGTGAACATAGGGCCGAAGGCCCGATCTATACCAGCCTGGGCCAACGGCCCAGGTACATGGGCCAGATCAGTGACAATAAGGGCTGAAAGCCCGCGCTAACCTCGAGTTCCGGAGGCCGGAGTTTCGGCGGATGCAAGATAGGTTGGAAATTGGCAAGAGCTCTAAGTTCTGGTGAATTTTTGGCTGCCGGATTCGCGTGCTCGAAACCGCTCGACGACCGGTCATCGGCTCGATGCGGCCGGGACGGCCGCGCTCCCGACCCCGTTGCCTTCTCCAACGCGTCGATAGGAGCGCGGGCACGAGAGACCATAGTTGTACCGCTTTTTGAGACCAGCCAACAGAATCATCGAATCACTCGACTTGCTTCACTCATTGACATATCATCACGGCACAGTGGATCGCGTTGCGTTAAGCTTCGGAAGCATCAAGGTCACCTGGTACGGAATCGCGGTTGTGTGCGGGTTCGTGGTCGGGCTCTGGACAGCCAGTCGCCGTGCGGTGAAAGACCGGATTTCGCCCGAAGCCGTGGCTGATCTGGGGTTGTGGTTAATGATCGGCGGCATTGTGGGCGCGCGGCTCTGGTATGTGATCGAGTATTGGAAAGACGAGTTCGCAGGCCGGTCTTTATGGGAAACCGTGGCGGTGTACCGGGGCGGGCTTGTGTTTTACGGTGGCTTGGCAGGGGCAGCGCTGGCGACGATTCTTTACACGCGCAAACGGGGGTTGCCGCTGTGGAAACTGGCAGATGCTCTGGCACCCAGCATTGCGCTGGGCCACTTTTTTGGGCGACTCGGATGTTTCATAAACGGTTGCTGTTACGGGTCACATTGCACACTTCCGTGGGCGGTGCATTACCAAGATGTGCCTTACGATAACCCCGGCCAGCCACTGCACCCCGTGCAACTTTACGAAGCCGCACTGAACATTGGTCTGTATTCTGTCCTTGCGCGGCTCTACCAACGAAAACAGTTTGACGGTGAAACCTTCGCTTTTTACCTGCTTGGCTACGGAACTGTCAGGTTCACAGTCGAGTTTTTCCGGGGCGATTACGCGGTTCATTATCTCGGCGGATGGGCAACACCCGGCCAGATCGCAAGCCTTGTTTTGTTCGCCGCAGGGCTGATCGTCTGGCTGAACCGGAAACACCTTGCGGGCAGAAAAGACCAGGTGAAACCCTGATGAATAGCACACAACGGTCTCAAACGCTCTTGGTCCCGTGCGATGTGAGCGCGAAGCGACTGGACGTCTTTCTGCAACGCGAGTTCCCTTGCATTTCGAGGAGCACACTCGCACGCCTGATCCGTGACAGTCATGTGCTCGTAAACGGTGTAACTGTCAAACCGTCGCATCAGCCGCGTCCGGGTGAACAAATCACGATTGCATGGCCTGAACCACGACCGGCCACGCCTGAGCCGGAACCGATTCCTCTGGATATTCTTTACGAGGACGAGACCCTCCTTGTGCTTAACAAACCGGCTGGATTGGTGGTTCACCCTGCGGCTGGCGCCCCGGCCGGAACACTCGTCAATGCATTGCTTTATCATTGCCGCGGAAAACTCAGCGGCATTGCCGGCGTAGCGAGACCGGGGATTGTCCACAGGCTGGACCGTGACACGAGCGGGTTGATGGTCGTCGCCAAGAACGATGCGGGACACCTTGCGCTCTCACGTCAGTTCGCACGGCGTCATATCGAAAAAGTTTACCACGCAATCGTCTGCGGCAAGATCGAACCGGAAACGGGCGAGATAAACGCTCCAATTGCGCGCCACCCCAGCCACAGAAAAATGATGGCAGTCATCGACAAGGGACGTCCTGCAATCACTACATACAAGACAATAGAAAGATTGAGAGGCGCAACACTCGTAGAAGCGCACCCGCGCACCGGGCGAACGCACCAGATTCGCGTCCATTTCAAACACATCGGATTCCCGCTCGTCGGCGACAAGAGCTATGGCAAGCGACCAAACGCGAAGTTGTACGAGGAGACAGGCTACGTGGCGCCGCGCCAAATGTTGCATGCGCAGCGACTGAGCTTCGTTCATCCTCTGACACAACAAACGCTGACCTTTGAAGCCCCATGGCCGGCTGACTTCGCAGAGGCTGTCATGCAACTTCGCGGGTGATGCCAATGCGTTTGAAGCACTTACGGCCTTTACGTCGAACCCGCTGAAAGTCGTGAGTTAAAGCGCCAAAAAAGCGAATCACACGAAACAGGGGCTGGAGAAAGTAACGGCGCAGGGAGCGCGGCCGTCCCCGGCCGCATCAACCTGACGGCCGATCCTACGACCCGTTTCGATCATGCAAATCCGACGCCCGATCATTCACCGGTTGGGTGCGGGCAAGAATGCCCGCGCTCCCACAGGGCGTTGGAAACAGCAACGGCGGTCGGGAGCGCGGCCGTCCCCGGCCGCATCAACCTGACGGCCGATCCTACGACCCGTTTCGATCATGCAAATCCGTCGCCCGATCATTCACCGGCTGGAGGCGGCGAATAATCGCCGCGCTCCTGCACGCGCTGGAAACAGCAACGGGC
>JAAYVR010000131.1 GCA_012517065.1 Verrucomicrobiota bacterium
AACGCACAAACCCCGCATTCTCATTGGCACCGAAACTCGCCGAGGCAAATGCGATTGTCCCGGGCGCCGGTTTGTCATCCTCAACAATCGTCACCTGCGCCGTCGCAGGACTCCCAAGACTCGCCCCGCTGGCGTTGCTCAGCACAACGCTGAACTGTTCGTTGCCTTCATACACCGTATCGTTCAACAGCGGCACGTCAATGTACTTGTCCTGTGCATCCCCGCTTGCCCAACTCAAGGTCCCGCTGGTTGCAGTGTAATCCTGGCCGGCCTTTGCGCTGCCTTCCACGGTAGCATAAGTAACAGTGGCTGCTCCGTCAGAACCACCAGTGCGGCTCACAGTCAAACGCACAAACCCCGCATTCTCATTGGCACCGAAACTCGACGAGGCAAATGCGATTGTCCCGGGCTTTGGCGTGGGAGCCTGAACGTTGCTTATTAGCCTCACGAGATAACGCCTGTCCATCCTTGTGAAAGTCCAAGTGTTATATAGATAGGACTTCTTTATATCGGTCATTCTTCTCACCAAATAGGGAGGCATGAAGACATCGACTCCGGGCGTTCCAATAGCACTCAGGAATCCGTCACTTTGGTCGATATGAGCCAAAGCATATGTGCCTGTTCCCGCTGGCGTTGCGACCGGGTCGAAAACGAATATGTACGGTGTGTTGGGATCAAGGCTAAACGGCACAGACGATTCGAAGCGAAGAACGTAAAAAGCCGTGTCATTGGGCGCAGGAAGAGCGGAAACGAGGTCGAACTTTGCAATGGCTGGCTTGTTCCACGAGGGCGTCCAATAGTACAAGTCGCTGGCTCCGGTGATGCCGGCTCCTTTGTACAAGAACGCTGACGCTGTCACCCCGGGGTCGCGCTGGCTGACCAAGAACTCGACCGCCACGATCTGCGACGCTGAGGCTACTTTGAATGCAAAGCCGAAAGCGTAATCGTAGCCGCCATTTGTGCTGGCGCCGAAAAGATCGTAACCCGTCCCAGCCAGAGTGGCCGTTGGGTTCATCGAGATTGTATCCACCACCGAGCCCGGTACAGGCACAGGGTTCGGAATCGATTGCGCCCGAACGGAGAGCGGAATCCATTGCATCGCCAGAAATGCGACGCACACTGGAACAAGCAGCGTTTTCATTGCAACCTCAATCTGCTAAACAAAGGCTACCACGACCGATTTGGTCAGACCAAGCAAGACTCGACCAGCCCACAGCGGGAGTCGAGCTTTAATTCGCCATTCTATTAGTGCCAAGCGCAGGGAAAACTAGCATTTGGCATGCCCGGGACACACCTGCTATCGCCAACCAAAATGCCCGCTTTGCAAATGCAAAATCTGCGCACGAACAGACACCCGTTTCGCAGCCCGCCACGGCTTCAAGCCCAAGCTCAGTGTTGCCCTACCCACAATGCAATACACAAACATATCCAATTGTTTACGAAACACTTGAGAATACAACTAGACGAGATTCGGCGCCGTATCTGACGTTCGAGTCAGTCTCCCTGACCGCATCATGTTGAGAAAATCAGCCCGTTTCGGCTCGGAATCGAGTCCGACTGAAGCTTCTCAGGTAAGTCATTCATCCCGGAGCCGAGCATCCGCCATTGTACTACTTGTCCAAATCTCACACAAAAATGTATCAGGATGTCGCGCCATCCAACAGTGCGCGGACCATCGGAAAATCCAGAATCAAATGCCTTTTTGACCAAGCAATGTTGAGTGGCGACTCGAAATCGAATTTGCTTTGCAGCAGGCAGTTTATCACTTATCACGGTGCCGCAAGCCAATGCAAGACTCACCCGCCCATCGAGAAATCTCCCAACCAGGCAGAATACATTACGGATACGTTGTTCTGGTTTTGATTATCTCCGCAGTGTTTGTGTCACTTGGGCTGGGGCGATTCGGGTACACAAGCGTTTTGCCCGCGATGCAGGACTCGATGAAGCTTACGAACGTCCAGACAGGCGCGTTACAGTCATGGAACTTGGTGGGATATCTATCGACCGTCGTGTTCGCTGGCATGTTGGCGTCGCGGTTCGGCCCCCGTGTTGTCATCACTGTGTCGCTCCTTGTGGCCGGCGCTGGAATGTTCATAACCGGCCTTGTGCCGACTTACGGCGGGGCGCAGATCGGCAGATTCCTCGCCGGAGTGGGCGGGGCGGGAGGAAACGTCCCCGCAATGGGTCTTGTGTCCGCATGGTTTGGGATCAAACGCCGCGGACTTGCCGCTGGCACAGCCGTGGCCGGGTCAAGTGTCGGCTTGATGTTCACAGGACCATTGGTGCCGTGGTTGATTGAGGTAGGCGGGGCTGACCGCGGATGGCGTCTGTGTTGGTATGTCCTGGGCACAATGGCCTTTGCAGTCGCCATCCTCTGCGCATTCCTTCTCAGAAACCGCGCTGAGGAAATGGGACTCAAACCTATTGGGGAGAGCAACAACAACTCGCCAAATGCCGGTGTGCGGCAGACTCAATCTCCAGGTGGGTTCAGAGAAGTTTGGCGTTCGAGGGTTCTCTGGCATCTTGCGACAATATACTTTGCGTTTGGCTTTTCCTACATCATCTATGCAACGTTCTTCGTGCGATATCTGGTCAAGGAGATGAACTTCGGCGCCTCTGATGCAGGGACAGTTTGGTTCCTGATCGGGGTTGTCTCGGGCGTCAGTGGCTTTTTCTGGGGTGCCATTTCAGACCGATGGGGAAGACGCGCAGGCCTTGTGAGCGTCTTTGCGCTTCAGAGCTGTTCGTTCCTTGTTCTTGGTGTATGGCACGACACGCCTGCGGTGTGGATTTCCGCTGCGCTCTTTGCACTCACGGCGTGGAGCATCCCGGCCCTGATGGCGGCGCTGTCAGGAGACGTGTTCGGCCCCAAACTGGCACCGTCTGCGCTTGGATTGATAACGATCGTTTTTGGCGCCGGTCAAGCGATCGGACCATGGCTGGCCGGGCGGGTCGCTGATGCAACCAAATCCTTTGCACCGGCCTTTGTTCTGGCTGGCGCGATCGCGCTCGTTTGGGGTGCAGGCGGATCGTTGCTGGTGCGCCCCAAGACCGGCATGTCCTCTCACCCGGGTTAGACGCCGAGGTCCTTCATTGTCCGAACCGGAATATCCGGGCCGGTGGGCTCGAGGAGGTCGGGCGTCTTTGTGGCATCGAACTGGTATCCTTTCTCGGGGACCAAGGGCCAAACAATCGGCGCGAGGCAAAGCACGGCCGCTTTGAACCCTTGAATGGTCGCACCTAGGTTTCCAGTGTGCGCCGAATTGTCCGCCTCGTTCTCGATCACAAACGGACCTTCAAACCCGACCTCCATCAGTGTCTCAAGAAAAGCGCGCCAGTCCATGCTGTCATTTCCGCCGAACCCCGGCAACATGGGCTGATAATGATGCCTGTCCCACTCGTGAGCGGGGATTGGGACGCCGGCTCTACGGGCGAGGTCTGGATTGACCGCCTGCATTGGGTAGAGCGCGCCCCAATGAATCCGCGCCGCTGTATTCAGATTGCGCGTGCCTTTGACGTGGACGCGATGTATTCGGGACATGTCAGATGCTCTGATCACGTCGCAAGGATTGATGTTCTGCCAGACATCATGGGATGGATCGTAGGTTTCTCCGTGGGCGCGGCTTGGGATGAGCGTGTACATCAGTTTGCGTGCGGCCAAAGTGCCGGGGAGATTGTTGTATGTGGTTGGCGATGTCGCGGGGCGCCACCCTTCCATGGGACAATTCTCGTACAAAATGGTCACTCCAAGGTCTTCGGCGTACTTGATGATTGGCCTGAACACCCTGCCATACTCTTCGAGGTTCCTCTCGAAACCCCGGTCTTGCGCGCCCAACTCGGCGTTGTATCCCACAAACGTCCCAACCTTGACGTTGTTCCGGTCGCCGCCACACAGGTACGCAATTCGAATGAGGCGAAGCAAATGATCCTGATTTCGCACCCGTTGCTCGGGATCACCTCCGATAAGGTTCTCATAGGCGCCAACCGAGAAACGCAATCCCTCCCTCTGGCACACGTCAATCAACCGCTTCGCCTGCTCCAAACCGAAATCCTCGTAGTCGAGATGCGTTGCAACGTGGTCCTTTCGAGTGCCATCCCGTCTGAAAACGCACAGTTCCATGCCCTGTGCGCCGATCTCCTTTGTGATCCTGACGATTTGATCAAAACCGAGCGGCCTGAATGCCGAGGTCATCACCCATATTGGATTGTTCATGGTCGTTCTTCCTGGACTAGAGCTTTTCACTGTTGCGTTACCAACCGCCGCAGCCGGAACACATATCGACTTCGGCCACGGTTTGCCGGAACTTGTGTTGTTCAACGAAGAATTACCTCACCACATGCAGGCGCCAACGGCAAGCCTGTAAACGACAACGCAGTGCGTGACAGAAAACCTTCTCTCGGTTAAACTCTCAAGCGTCAAGCCTGAGACTTCGAATGCCGGCCAACGTCACACCCGAATACGAGAAAGCCGAACAGCGCTATCGGGAAGCCACAACCGACGCCGAACGAATAGCTGCGCTTGAACAGATGCTTGCCACAATCCCAAAACACAAGGGAACCGAAAAAATGCAGGCCGACATCAAGCGCCGCCTGAGTCAGTTGCGCAAGGAACAGCAAAAGACCAAACGAGCCAGCAAAGGACCAGACCCATTCCACATCCCCAAAAGCGGCGCCGGCCAGGTTGTTTTGATCGGCCCTCCGAACACCGGAAAAAGCAGCATCTTGGCGGTTGCGACTCACGCACCGGTGAAAGTCGCTGAGTATCCATTCACAACCACCATCCCACAGCCGGGCATATGGGAGAAAGAAAAAATCCCAATAGAGCTGGTGGACACCCCGGCCATCACGATCGACCGCGTACCAACCGGGATCATGGGCACGATACGGAATTCAGACATCGTCTGTGTGGTCGTCGATGCATGCGCAGAGACGGTCGAACAGGCCGAATCAACCCTTTCAGTTCTGTCCGAACGTGGTTTAAGCCTGCGCACGGTCCCGATCAATGTGCGCAGTCTCACAGAGTCCACACTCAAATCAGGGTTAATATTGGCCAATAAATCTGATTTGGACCGTGAAGGAACGATTGTGGCGCTTCGCGAGCTTTATGCGCCGGGAATCGATGTGCTAGGCATCAGCACAAAAACCGGCGACGGGTTGGACGCACTTTTCCAACGTCTTTGGAGTCTTTTGGCGGTAATTCGTGTGTATGCCAAACAACCTTCCAAACCGCCAGACATGCAGAAGCCCTTCATACTCCCCGCAGGCTCAACCGTCGTGGACCTCGCCCGAAAAATACACCGGGATTTGCCGGACAGGATGAAATACGCCCGGCTCTGGGGTCATGCATGCTTCGCCGGCCAACAAGTCCACAGCTCCGAACCGCTCCAAGACGGCGACGTGGTCGAAATTCACGAATAGCCTTGGCTTGGCCTGCAAATCGCCACTTGCTCCAATCCCCGGTTGCTGAAGTCCGTCGAAGAACCCTTTGGTTACTAATATGGGGACAGGCACATTGTTTGTGGTGTGCGCGGAGCGCCCGCCCGGCCTCATGCAAGGTTTCATGAACGGCAGTCGGCCGTCGTTGGCGCTCCGGAGCTGTGATAGACAGTTTTCAGGTTTCCGCGTAAACGCGGAACTCCAACGGCGATGGGTTGTCCCGGACATTGGGCGAAGCCACGCCCACGGCTGTTAGAGTCCCGCCTTTAGGCGGAAGACTGTCATGTGGCTTTCAAAGCACATCAGTGCATCGGCGTGCTTTCGCTTTGCGTGCGCTCGCAAATGCTGGACTGCGCGCCGCCTTACCTCAAGCAGGCATTTTTGGTCCGATACACTGTGAGGATTGATGCCCAATCAACCCGGTGAAAACTTGACTAAAGTACTCAGGATTCTAGTTTCCGAGCTGCTGTAGCCCGGAAATCTCGTGGGGATAGCGTTTTGTGTGCGTTTGGTCGTTGAGCCGGTGAGATTTCGGAGTTAGCGTTGTCGCGTGATTGGCACGGCAATCAACGCAGCAGCCATACTCGCCGGCGGGACGGTGGGACTCGCGTCCAAAAGCCAGCTTTCAATTCGCCGACAGCAAAACTTGCGGATCATTCTCGGGGTGTTTGCCGTGTACTTTGGGCTGCGCGCATTTTGGATCGGAATCGGCATCCCGGGCGGACAACGGTTGCGCAACTTTTTGGTGGTGCTCATTGCTCTGATGTTGGGGAAACTGACCGGCAATCTGATCGGGATTCAGCGCCGTCTCAACGTTTTGGGCAAACACGCAAAACAACAATATGAATTGGCCGAACAATCCCGGCAGCGGCGTTTTTCCGATGGATTTGTCGCTGGTGCGATATTGTACTGCATGGCGCCACTTGCCACGCTGGGCGCGATTCAGGACGGGCTTCTGGCTGATTTCCGGATTCTGGTTGTCAAGGCTGTCATGGACGGCATGGCGATGATCACTTTTGCGCGGAGTTTCGGCTGGAGCATACTGGTCTCTGCGCTGCCGGTTGCGGCTTACCAGGGCACGATAACATTACTGGCGCGGTTGCTGGCTCCGGAATTGGAAGCGAGGTTCTTGCTCGGCTCGGTTTACGCTGCAACCGGGTTCATGGTTTTCGCGGTGGCATTGGCCATTCTCAAATTGCGCAAAACGGAGGTTTCAGACTATTTCCCGGCGCTTTTTTTCGCACCGTTCTTGTCGTGGTTGGTTGGCTGAAATCGAAGACCAACTTGACGAGAACGCAGAACTGGGCTCTGATTGCCAGTGAACGCCGGTTAATCAGGGCGTTTCGGTAACAGGACCATGAAATCTAAAATAACACGTCGCTCGGCTTTGAGCCAGATTGCCACAAGTGCAGCGGCAGTCGGCCTTGTTTCGTCAATACCCGGACAAGTTGTTGCAGCAGATGAACAACGCGCCAAGCTGAAAGGCAACATCCACCATTCCGTATCCGCATGGTGTTATGGGAGCCTTTTCAATCCCGGCAGAAACAGACCCGCCAAAATGACGTTCGAAGATTTCTGCCGCGAATGTTATCGGATGGGAATCGAATCGGTCGAACTGCTTGGACGGGATGAATGGCCAATCGTCAAGAAGGTCGGCCTCACCTGTGCAATGTGCAATGGACCTGACAGCATCCCTTACGGCTGGAACAGGGTTGAACACCACGACGATCTGTTGGCCAAGTTCGAGAAGGCGATACCTGAAGTGGCCAGCAACGGGTTCCCAAACATAATCACTTTCTCAGGCAACCGGAAAGGGATGAGCGACGAGCAGGGGATCGAGAACTGTGTCAAGGGACTCAAGCGGCTCATGCCAATTGCGGAAAAGCACAAAGTGACGGTCATCCTCGAGCTTTTGAACAGCAAAGTCGATCACAAGGATTACATGGCCGATCATACCGCATGGGGCGTCGAAGTATGCAAACAGGTCGGATCAGAACGCCTCAAGCTGCTCTACGACATCTATCACATGCAGATAATGGAAGGCGACCTGATCCGAACGATCAGGGACAACATCCAGTACATCGGCCATTTCCACACGGGCGGAAACCCGGGCAGAAACGAAATCGATTCGACCCAGGAAATCAATTATCCGGCTGTGATGGCCGCCATCGTGGCAACCGGCTACAAAGGATTCGTTGGACAGGAATTCGTGCCCAAACGACCCGATCCGCTCGCTTCGCTCAAGCAGGCGATTGAAATATGCGACGTCTGAGAGCGCTCATGCGCATCAGAGTGTCGTCCACTTCCTCGGGCGTTTTCATGCCGACCGTGATGGCATCAACGAGGTCGTTCCGGAACACGTACTCGAGTGAAGCGTCTTTTTCCTCCGGTTTTGTGAGTTTGCCTGCGCCGAATATCTTCATGCCGACCACGGCTTTGCCGTTGCGGCGGGCAGTGCGCAGGACTTCCGATACGGCGTCTGTTGCGCCATCCATGCTGTAATCCTGCCCACCGCGATTGTTGATGCGCGCAAAGATGACGTCGGTCCATGGATGCGTTGCTGCAACTCGCAGAGCGCCGAGGTCATGGCATGATACACCGACGGCGCGCACTACGCGCCTCTGTTTCAGTTCTGAGAGCTCGTCGCGAACGCGGGCGTACTCATCGGCCCATTTCGCATCGGTTGCGCAATGTATCAGGCAGATGTCAATCACATCTGTGTCCAGCTCCCGGCGGAATCGGTCCACTTCTGCCTTTGCGCCGCCCGAGGGTGTCACCCAATCTTCTTTGCGCACCCAGATTTTCGAAAGGAGGGTAAGTTTGTCACGGCGAGCGCCTTTGATGACGTCGCGGACGAACGGATGTGTGCCGTAGAGGTCTGCCATGTCAATGAATGCGATGCCGTTTTCGAGGCTATGGCGAAGGAGTGTTTCAAAAGCCGCTTTGCCCATTCTTGTGTGGTCTGAAGACCTTGCCCAGCCGTTGTAACCTGTGCCTTGGGCGAGCCTTGAAGTTGTGATGCCGGTTCGACCAAGAGCTACCTTGTCACTGCCCGCAAAGCTGCGGGATTTGGTTTGTGTGGTGGAGCAGCCTGCCAGAAACGGGATGGCTGCGGCCAGCCCGGCTTTGGGGAGTGATTTGCGAATGAACTCGCGGCGTGTAGTGGTATGCATCAGGTGCATAATGTCTGTGGAAACGTGGTTTTCTGTATCAGTGTTTTGTCATCAACACGTGCGCTTTGGAACGAGATTCCGCGTTGGCTCGCTGGCCAAACCGCCCACATCGGCTGTCGCCATACAGTCTGGTTTGTGCCAGGCATTCCATCGCAGCTCGACGAGGCCAATGATAACCCCGATAGCACCGGAGGCAAATTGAATCAGGCTCATCTTTTGAGCGAATCGAACCATTGTTTGACCATGAGCATCCCGGGCACGGTGCAATCGCCGTGCCCAGCCGACGGGTTTGGATCAATCAGGCTGACCTGCATTGCGCCGCGACTGCGGAAACTGGCAAATGCGACCTGGGAATTGGCAAAGACCACATCCGCATCAGCGGCACAATGATAAAGCCGCATTGGCGCCGCCGGTGTCCAGCGATACAAGTCGTTGTCACGCAGGGCCAGTCTGAGGGGGTTGGCGGGATTGCTGCGCAGGTCGGCAAGATAATCGGCCCGCAGGGCTTTTGTAATGTCTTTTGGCATTACGGCGTTGATCTCGGAGCTGCTGTGATTGCCGTCCAACAAAGGCGGCAGAAGCTTGTCGTATGGCGGCGCCAGTATGTCGGCGAGATCGGGAGCATAGTGATACACTGATTGATAGGCGGCAAACAGCAGAGCGAAGTAATATGGGTTGGGCATGGCCCGACCGGACAGTGCGTCCTCGGCTGTCACGCCCGAAAGATCGTATGCGCCGGCCATTGGTGCTGAAGCTGTGACAGTGAATTCGTCCGAATGGTACTCTTCTAGCTCGCGGTGGAGAGCCATTGTCGCATGTCCGCCTTGGGAATATCCGATCAGAAAAAGCTGATTGTTGAGCGGGATTTTGCTGCTTGCGCAGAAAGCACGCGCCGCACGCAGCATGTCAACTGCAGCGGTCGCTTCGGACGCTGCATGATGATATGGGTGCAATCCAGGTGAATCGCCCAATCCAAGGTAATCAGGCAACGCGCTGACGTATCCGCAAGCCGCCAACACAACGCCGAGCCATTGTTCACCGGTGCTCGTTGCCGAGGGAGCTTCATTCTTTTTTGCAACGGTGCCATGCTGGTAACTCAAAAGCGGCCATCCAGGTTCGGAGCCCTTCGGCACTGCCAAAGCGCCGGAAGCGATTGTTCTGCTCCCGAATGGATCGATTGTTTCGTAAACGAGTTTGTACACCTCGACGTCATGGCTCGCAGTCAGCGGGATGCCTGCCAACGACAGGGCGATGTTTATCTGAAACGCGGTGTAAGATCCCAATGCAACGCTGTTCATCAAACGGCCGCGGTCTGCGCGCGTGACCGCAAGCACTCGATAAAAGCGCTTTGCCGACTCAGACGCGGTGATGTCCGTCCATTGGTGTTCCGTTGCCGGCCATGGAACAGGTGCGCGTGGGGTCAACCAGAATGGCGCTCCATCCCCGTTCCATGCTTGGACCGTGTACGCCCGGTCTGGAACAGGGTCGCTCCACGCCAGCGTCGCCCCCGTCCCGTGTCGGATGACAGAGTCCAAGTGTGGACGCGAAGGCGTTTGTCCAGTGGCGACAACAACCGCCGCCAAGGAAAACCCAAGCAAAAAGGGCGAAACTGCAACTGGTTTGTTCATTGCGAGACCGCTTGTTCCTGATGTTGTGTTTCGAAGATAACTTCTACGTGGAGTCTGTCATGTATAAAGTGCCAGGCACGTTGTTTGGGTGTTGCCCCTGATTGCGGTGTGGCCCGCAAATTGCCTCTTGTTCCAATCCGCCGTTCCCAAAGTCTGTGTGGGAACCCAGCACACGCAGACATGGGGACAAACACATAGTTGCCTCAGGGATCCGCAGGCCGCCCGTTGGCGCAGGCATAATTGGCTGGCGCACCACAATCAGGACCAGAAGACTTTCAGTTTTCGGCGTAAACGCGGGACTCTGACAGCGATCGGTTGCCCGCTGCATGCGGCGATGCCGCGCCCGCGGCTAATCGAGCCGCGCCTTCGGTTTTCCGGGCTAACCCAACACCGACCTGACGCTCCGATACAATGCGTCAATGATGCGTGCCATTTGGCTGCTTGTGACACAGTACGGCGGCATGATAACCACGACGTTCCCAATGGGCCGTGTAAGAACACCCCGGCGGGCCATTGCCGCACAAACACGCATGCCGACGCGATCCCGAAGATCAAACGGCTCTTTTGTGCGCCAATCCTTGACCAGTTCGATTCCTGCGATTAGGCCAACCTGTCGGATGTCGCCTACCTGCGGCAGTTCCCACAATCGAGCCAACTGAGCGATCATGTCATGCTCGAGACGCAAACGGTCGCGTTTCGACCGTTGGTGTTCGAGAAGGTCCATGCTCGCCAGAGCAGCAGCCGCACCCAACTGGTTTGCGGTGTAACTGTGTCCGTGAAAGAATGTCTTAAATTCGGAGTATTCACCCAGAAACTCGTTGAAGATTTCCGCTGTTGTGAGGGTTGCCGCCATGGGCAAATACCCGCCGGTCATTCCTTTTGCCACGGCCATCAAATCGGGTTTGACGCCCTCGTGCAGGCACGCAAACAAGGCAGAGTTGTTTGACTGAGCAACTGCACCCAGAGTATCCACATGACCATGACGCTCTGCCGCTGTGTCAACTCGGGCGGGCCCTGCGCCGCCCGCTGCACGGTGAGCTGGCGCTCCGTCGCCATCCGCGACAAGTTGAGTCACAGGACCATGGCCATCTGAGGCTTTGCCTGACCCGGTTCGACCGAACCCGGTCATGACTTCATCCGCAATCAGCAGCGCGTTGTGTTGTCGTGCGATTTCTGCCGCGCAACGCAGCCAGCCTGCAGGCTGGGGAATCATGCCAGCAGCGCCTTGGATGAGCGGTTCGAAAACGAAGCCTGCATACGGTTCACCGCGCTTCTCTTGTGCCGCAAATCGCCGTTCGAGGATTCCCAAACATTCCCACTTGCATTTTCGATATGCGCGCGCATCCGCTCGCTCCGGTTTGGCGCCGTTATACCGGCAGCGGTAGCAGTAGGGCGCCATGACCTCGTCGGACTTGAAAAGCAGCCCTTCCCACGTATGACGGAACAGGTGAATCTGTCCAAGGCTCACCGCGCCGATTGTGTCGCCGTGGTAAGCAGAAGCGAGAGTGAGAAACCTGGGTTTCCTGCATCGACCAGCTCGGCGGGATGATTCGAAGGCCAGTTTCAGCGCCACTTCCATTGCGGTTGAACCATCATCCGAATAGAACACGCGACAAAGCCGCGGGTTACCGGTTTTCCCTGCCCGTTTCCGGGTGGGCGCACATGTAAAGTTGGCGGCAGCTATCAGCTTTTCCGCGAGGAGCGACGCTGGTTCGTTTGCCAGTCCGAGCGCGGATGAATGCGCAATACGTTTGAGTTGCCTTTGGATTGCAGCGTTGATGATCGGGTGATTGTGGCCGTGCAAGTTCGTCCAAATTGACGAGTTTGCGTCGAGGTATTGTCGGCCTTGAGCGTCGCACAGAACTGCTCCGCGCCCCGACACAATCACGATTGGTTCGCGTCGGAGCCAATCGCGCATCTGCGTGAACGGGTGCCAAATATATCGCAGATCAAGCCGCGCAAGTGGGTGCATCGGTGTGTAAGTGTGCCGGGGACAGATTGCCAACCACGGTCTCAGATGCTTCCGAGCCGCATTGCCCTTCAATCAACCCAACGGACCGCAAACCAGCCAACAACTCGGCAACGTCCGATTCAGTGTGCGCCGCTGTCATCGTCAACCTCAGACGGGCTGAACCGCGCGGCACGGTGGGAAATCGCACTGCCGGAATAAAGATGCCACGCTCGAACAATGCGTTGGCAACTTCCACCGCCCGCAGCTCGTCACCAATGATCAGCGGTATGATCAGGCTCGACGCTGCAGTTGGGCCACCGGGGATTCCGGACTTCTGCACACCCGGCCGGAGCTGGGACACAACCGCTGTCGCGTTTGCCCAAACGCGGTCGCAAAGGCGCCGCCCCTCTTCACTGGCCACCACACGCACTGCGGCCATTGCTGCACCCGCGGCCGATGGCGGCGGCGCGGTGGAAAACATGAAACTGCGGGCCTTGTTGACGAGGTACTCGATCAATGAGGCCGTCCCGCAAATGTAGCCCCCGGCAGAGCCAAGCGCTTTCCCCAACGTGCCCATCCGCACTTCGATTCTTTCGGCAACACCGAGTTCCTCGGCAAGACCGGTCCGGCGAGGACCGTAAAGGCCGGTTGCATGGGCTTCATCGACCATGAGCCATGCACCATAACGGTCTTTCAAATCCACCAACTCACGCAACGGCGCGTGATCCCCGTCCATGGAAAACACGCTCTCGGTAATGATCAACGTCCGCGGCCGATTTGATGGGGATGTTCCTTGTGCTCTCTGGGCGGCCCAGGCGAGGATTTCTTCCAGTCGCTCCAGATCGTTATGTGGATAAACCCGCAGTTTTGCTCCGCTCAACCGAGCGCCGTCCACATGGCATCCGTGCGCCAGTTTGTCCAATACCACCACGTCCCCGGGGCCCACCAACGCCGGGATTGTGCTGATTGCGGTGGTGTAGCCCGACGAAAAACTCAGAGCCGCTTCTGTGTTTTCGAATTCGGCCAAAGCCTCCTCGAGCGCGTGATGCAATGCCAGAGATCCGCAGATCGACCGTGAAGCTCGCGAACCGCTGCCGTAATCCTTCGTTGCTTTCAGCGCTGCTTCCACAACTTCAGGATGACCGGCCAACCCGAGGTAATCATTCGAACAGCAGTTCAACACAAAGCGTCCACTTATGGCAACGCGCGTTCCGGCGATGCCATCGATGCGGCGCAAGCCGCGATGAAGGCCACGTTGGCGTATCTCGGCCAACCGCCTCTCAATTTCACTTTCAAATGCAGTCACGTCAGCGAGCTTAAATCCATGGTTTCGCTTGTTCCAGAAACTTCGCGTCCCCAACCCGCCGCCTCTGTTCGCCACCGTGCCGTCCTGAGTCTTCTGCCGTGACAAACGCGCCGGCAACCCGCAAAATCGAACATATATGTCTGACGCAACAAAGAACTTCACGCCTCCGACACTGCCTTTTATCGACGGTGAATATCGCAAACCCGCCGCGGGCCGGACCAACCCGCTGACAAATCCCGCCACCGAAGAGGTCATTGCCGAAGTGGCAGCAGCAGACGTATCCGAAGCAGCAGCAGCAATCGAAAGCGCGTTCAACGCATGGCAAAAGGTTTGGCGCGACCTCGCCCCGGGCCGGCGCGCTGGCATTCTGTTTGAAATAGCGCGAATGATCAGAGCCAATGCCGAGGAGTTGGCCGTGTTGGAAACTACCAACATCGGTAAACCTATCTCCGACGCGAGGGATGAAATCGAATTGGGCGCGCGCGTATTCGAGTATTACGCAGGAGCCGTCAGCAAGTTCTACGGTCAGACAATACCCGTCGCGCGCGGCGGGTTTGATTTCACGATTCGACAGCCGATGGGCGTGGTGGCGTGCATTGTGCCATGGAATTTCCCTTTTCCAATCGCGTCATGGAAGGTCGCCCCTGCCCTTGCCGCAGGGAATGTCGTCGTGCTCAAGCCCGCCACATTGTCGCCCCTAACCGCACTCAAACTTGGCGAACTCGCCTGTGCTGCGGGGCTTCCCCCGGGCGTATTGCAGGTGCTGCCCGGCAGCGGATCTGTTCTTGGCGATGTGCTGGTCACTCACCCGCTGATAAGGAAGGTCTCGTTCACCGGTTCGACTGAAGTTGGGCGGCGAATAATGGAGCTGGCGGCAGGCGACCTCAAACGCGTGTCACTTGAGCTGGGCGGCAAATCGCCGAACATCGTTTTTGCTGATTCGGATTGGAAGCGGGCGGCTGACACTTCCCCGATGAGCGTCTTTGCCAACACCGGCCAGGACTGTTGCGCACGCAGCAGGGTGTTCGTCGAAAGAAGCATCTTTGAGATGTTTCTCGACCGGTTCGTCGATGCCACGCGCCACCTTGTTGTGGGAAATCCAATGGACACGGCCACGCAGATTGGGCCGCTTGTTTCGGCGTCGCAACGCGAAAGCGTCGAGGAATTTCTGGACGATGCACGACATCACGGTAGCCGGTTCGTCTGCGGTGGCGCGCGCCCGCAGTGCCGCGGGTATTACCTCGAACCAACAGTGCTCACAGGCGTCGGCCACGGAGACCGTTGCTGGCGCGAGGAGATATTCGGCCCGGTCGTGTGCGTCATGCCATTTGACGATGAAAGTTCGATGATTCAAGAAGTGAACGCGTCCACTTACGGGTTGAGCGGGTCGATTTGGACCAACGACCTCCGGCGCGCGTTGCGCGTCGCACGCGCGGTCGAAAGCGGCGTTCTCAGCATAAACTGCCACAACAGCGTCCATGTCGAAGCGCCCTTCGGCGGATTCAAACAAAGCGGGTTGGGCCGCGACCTCGGCATGGCAGCCATGGAAGGTTATACCGAGTTGAAGAATGTGTATGTGGCAGAGTAACACCGCGACGCCAGACCGCAGCCCGGGTTCAAAGAGAACATGCAAGTACCAAGCTTGAGGCAATGGACTGAAGACCACAGACCATGGAAGGCACCCAGGAGACTGGAGACAGACACAGGAAGCGAGTGGCAGAAGTCATGGGCCAGCAGAAAGATCGGTTGGCCGCTTGCTTGAAAGAAAGAACCTCGACCTATCGGATAATTCGAGATGACTGCAGAAATCTTGCAGAACGGGAATAGGAAATCACAACCGGTCAACTCGCTCTTGCTCTCGAGGGTTTGCGCTGTCGTCGCGGTGTTTTTCCTCGTTCAAGGATGCAGCCCGCGCTCGGAAAAACCGGCCATAGACGTCAGCGTGTTGTCAAGGCCGGAACCGGACGTCGTATATGTTGAACTGCGCAACCGCGTCTTCAACAGCAGCGCCAATGACTTCAAGGTCGAGAATGTCACAGAAGCGTTCCCGTTGTGGGGAGTGGTTGTCGAACACGGCTTGCCCAACGGGACGGCGACCTTGGTTTGTTTTGCAAATGGCGAGGCCAGTCTTTACCTCAGTTCCGGCGCGGGTTTGGCGGGCACGAGCGCAAACGCCGAGGTCAGAGCGGGCGCGAGCAACCTTGTCCAATTGGCCGCACAACAAGCTCCGGCCGCTTCACCCGCAGAGGCATGGCCAACCCCGGCAATTGGCGAAGTGGCGTTCTGGTTCTTATCCACGAACAAGGTTCTCGGCACGCGTGTCTCTGACCGAGACCTGCAGGACGGAAACCAGCCGCTCTCGAAACTCTATCGATCGGCCAACGCTTTGCTCACGCAGATGCACCTTGTTGCAGCCGAAATCCAGTCCAGAGCCGACCCGGCAAACAACAAGGAAACCAACAACGCCTCAACAAACGCTCAACCAGACCAATGAACCTCCAGTCGCTAAAGAATCAAGTCCGCGCCGGTTCGATTGACACCGTGATAGTAGCGTTTCCTGATACGCTGGGCCGTTTGATGGGCAAAAGGTTCAGAGCAGAGTTTTTCCTCGAATCTGTGCTCCGCCACGGAACGCATTGCTGCAACTACCTGCTCACGGTCAACATGGAGATGGAACCGCAAGACGGTTTCCGCGTGGCTAATTGGGACGCCGGTTTCGGCGATTTCGCCGTCCGTCCCGAACTTGCAACCGTGCGTCCCATCCCGTGGCAGCCGGGTAGCGCACTTGTCTTGGGCGATTACACAAAGAACGACGGCAGTCTCGTCGCAGAAGTCCCGCGGTCAGTCCTGAAAAGCCAGATGCAACGGCTGGATGCGATGGGCCTTGAATGTCTCTGCGCCAGCGAACTCGAGTTCTACCTGTTCAATCAAACCTATGATTCCGCCTTTGCCGGTGGATACCGCGACCTGCGGCCCTCGAGCAATTACCGAATTGATTATCATATCACGCAACCGGCACAGGACGAACCGTTGATGCGCGCCATTCGCAACCAGATGACCGCCGCGGAAATCCCGATAGAAAACAGCAAAGGGGAATGGAGCCGCGGCCAACACGAGGTGAACTTCGTCTGCACCAACCCGATCCAAATGGCCGATCGCCACGTCGTTTTCAAAAGCGGCGTCAAAGAGCTGGCCCACCAACACGGCAAATGCGTGACGTTCATGGCCAAGTTCGCCCCCGGCGAGGCCGGCAATTCGTGCCATCTTCACATGAGCCTCTGGCGCCGTGGCGAAAACGTCTTCGTCAAAGAAGACTGTCCGCCACAACGTCACCGCCGATCGCAAAAGCGTAATCCCGCAGGCGCGCCGAGCTTTGGATCACAATTGTTCCGCCAGTTCCTTGGCGGTTTGATGAAATACTCGCCCGAGCTTTGTCTTTTCTTTGCGCCAACCATCAACAGCTACAAGCGGTTCCAACCTGGAAGCTGGGCGCCAACACGCATGGCTTGGGCAAGAGACAACCGCACCGTCGGTTTCAGAGTCGTCGGCGAGAACCACTCGTTCCGGATCGAGAACCGGATGCCCGGGGCAGACGCAAACCCATACCTCGCATTCGCGGCAATGCTCGCGGCAGGGCTCGCCGGTGTTGAGGAAAACCTCGATTGCGGCGATGAATACCACGGAAATGCTTACGTTGACACACGGCTTCCCCGTCTCCCTGCCAGTTTGAAGGACGCTGCCGACCTTTTCGATCGATCTAAACTCGCAAGACGTGTGTTCGGCGATGCAGTTGTCGATTTCTACGTTCACCACGCACGCCTCGAACATCAGGCATTCGCAGACGCAGTCACCGACTGGGAAAAAGCCAGATACTTCGAGCGAATCTGAGGTTCCGATCATCATGCAAGGCAGGGCGGCCGTTCCGCCCACACCGAAAATATCGTGTCTGTCACCATATCGGCACGCCAGGCAAACAACGTGTCTGTCCCCATATCTCTGCGCCAAGGGAAGCCCCGCGGCGCTCCGAGCCAACTGCGTGTCTGTCCCCATATGGCCTCATTCGGTCTCGCCGCCGATTCCGATGGTTTTTCACGCGCTGCCGCGGATGCAGTGGGCGTTGGTAGGCGCGAAGCGTTTGGAGTGCGGCAGCTTGCTGCCGCTTTGTTTTCATGCCCAAACAACGTGTCTGGAACCATATCGGCATGGCGTCCAAAACAAAGTGCCTGTCCCCATATCGGCATACCACGGAAAGCAACGTGCCTGGCACTTTATTGGAGTCAACACCCAGACAACGAGCCTGTCACCTTATTCTTATGAGTAGTGGGCTATCCCTTGGCCTGCTGTGCAAACGCCCCTTGATCAGCAGCCGGGTTGGCGTATCTTGACGCCAAGAGTGTATGCATGGACCGGGTCAGGATAGAAGCGGTCGCTGCTCGCCATTCACTCCCCGATGCCCAGGCGGAGCGATGACACGCCGCGAGTTTCTTGCCGGAATAGCTGCGGGCGCTGCTGCGGTTGGCAGTGGCGTATCAATTGCAAGCGAAAGCGATGTGCGCGTTCCCCGGGGAACGGTAAGCATTGGCTTTTGCAACCGGTACGAATATAGGGGCGTTCGGAGCGTTCTCGCCAGGATGTTTTCCGAGCTTGGGGATGTTGGTGGGCTCGTTCGGGGGAAGCACGTGACGGTCAAGGTTAACCTTGTCAACACGTCTCAGGAAGATGTCGGGGGCGTGCCGGTGTGGCTGACAGTGACCGTGCATCCGGTGGTGGCGATGGCGCTGGGGAGTTTGCTGGTCGAGTTTGGTGCGCGTCGGGTGACATTTTGCGATCAACTGCCGTTTCGGGAGTTGGGCGAAGAAGCTTTTGCCGGGTATGGGTATCGGCTTGGGGAGTTTCAAAGCGCGATGGACGGTCGTGCGCGGTTTGTCAACACGCGCAATCGCATGCCATACGGCGAATACTCCTGGGTCAAAGTGCCCAACGGGGAATTGGCCTTTGCATGGGAGGTCAACAAGACTTATGTCGAGACTGACGTGCTTGTGTCGCTGGCGAAACTCAAGAACCACGTTTCAGCCGGTGTTACTGGCGGTATGAAGAACCTGTTTGGGGTGCCACCCAGCAGTCTGTATGGGGATGATTTGACAGATCATCCGGACGAAGGGGCAATCGGGTATCGAAATGCGACGATGCACAATTGCACGCGCCAGCCATTCACGTCGGGACGATCGTTCACCGGGCGTTCCGTGGAAGGCGATCACGGTTACAACGTTCCGCGGTTTATCGTGGACCTTGCCGAGGCGTTCCCGATCAGCCTTGTGGTCATCGACGGCATAAGCACCATCCAGACAGCCGAAGGCTGGTGGAACGGGTCGATGGTGTCTGTGACGCGACCGGGTTTGCTGATTGCCGGGCGCAACGCAGTTTCAACCGACGCTGTTGCCGCTTCTGTCATGGGGTTCAACCCTGACGCGCCCGATCGTACCCCTCCTTTCAGCAACGGATCGAACTACCTCGCTTTGGCGCGACAACGCGGCCTCGGAGAAAATCGCATCGACAGAATCGAAATCGCCGGCGCAAGCCTTGATGCAGCGCGATTCGAGTTTCACCCGACTTACCGCCGCAAAGCGCCCGCTGGCCAATGAACTCAGTTTCCGCACAAACACAACGTGTCTGGACGATGGCCGGGGGCGGCCCGGGCAGAACCGGGGCATTCGGTCTTCGAGTCAGATTTGGGCTAAAGCCCATCCACAGGCTTGCAACCGGCGGCGCAGTGCAAGCAGCGCCGGTATTTGACCCGACCGGCCGCGTATTTGTCGCTGACATGAGCGGCACGGTTCAGGGCTTCGAAAGGAACGGCAAGCTGCTCTGGAGGCGCGAGGTCGAAGGTAGCGTGTCAGCGACGCCTGTTGTTGACCCTGTATTCCGGCGGGTGTTTGTCGGAACGCACCGCGGATGGCTGTATTGTCTGTCGTGCTTGGACGGCGCGATTGTTTGGAGCACGGAGATACCGTCACGGACAGACCCACGGATAGCATCTGACCTTCTCCTTGAACGCAAGACCGGCCTGCTGATCGCAAGCAGTTGGGGCGGCCAATTCATTGGATTTCAGCCGGAATCGGGCAAGGCAAAGCTCGCGTGGAACGCGGGCATCTCGCCTCAGGCAGGAGCGAGCTCTGACAGCTCTGGAACTGTCTATTTTCAGAGAGCGGTTGCCGGCGAGGGGCTCATTTGCGCCAGTGTCGCGCCGGATGGCACGGAGCGAGTTTTGCACAAGCAGCCCGAAGGCAGACGCGGTGCAGCAAGGGCCGTTGTCGCCGCGGCGCCTGTCATCGACGAAAAGCGCAGCATGGTATATTTCGCTGTCAACGCGGACGCCGGTTGCAGGCTGGTGGCGTGGAGCATGGGCGAGCAGCGGAATGTGTGGGATGTGCAGCTCGGGAGAATGGTTGTTGGAACGCCCGCCGTGAGGTCGGACGGCGTTGTGCTGGTGGCTGTGATGGACGGTGTGCTGTACGGCATTGGAAATGGTGGAAGGCCGGTTTTCCAGTACAACAGCGGCGCAGAGTATTTGCTGGCCGGACCGGTTTGCGAACCGCAGGGCGAGGTTTATCTGGCTGACCCGCTAGGTAGATTGCACGCAATAAGCAAGTCCGGCAAAGGCCGCGTCATTTTCGAAGCGCCACGTTCGTTTCAAGCGCGGCTGGCTTTTGATCCGTTTGGCAACCTGCACGCGGCGTGCACAGACCACAGCATTTACGTGTTGCCGAATCTGACGGGTGTGTGACGCGCGGCGCCGCAGTCGCAAAGCGCCGGACTAATTCCTCTGCGGGTCAATCCGAAGGCCCGGCAGGTCGAAACGGCCCACGTCCACTCCTCCTTTTGATCCGGGTATTACAATGAACCCTCCCATTTCCTCCTCTTTAAAAAAGAAGAACAGCATCGCACGATCTTCGAACGAGACGGCCCCATGATAGAACTTGTACTCGCTCAGGTTGAACACCATGACCTCATCAAGCTCCGTTGGCCGGCCCAGCATCGTGGTGACAATTCGGTCCAACACTTCGTTCAAGAACGATTCTGGGTCTGGCTCTGACTGTTCAAGTAAGCCGTCGTCCCTCGCGAATTCTTCGAGGTAATACATGGCGGCCAGTTCGTAGTTGTCGGGATGCATCATACGCTCCCGCAACACGCTCAAATGATGTGGAAGGTTTCGAGATGCAGCATTCACGCGGATAATATGCACAAAACTCCGCGCAAATCCAGCGCGATATTTTGCCTTTACCGAGTGATGCGTTTTGGATGAAATTGCACCATGTCAAACGACTTCTCGATCGAACAGAATTTGGCTTCCTCGCTCCCGATTCAAAACCATTCAGCGCGCGCCGGCGCGGCGATGAACCGTCGCGCGTTTTTTAGGTGCAGTGCCTTGTTAGCGGGCAGTTGCGCCTGTTGTCTTCCCACGGGCACACTGCTGGCAGGCAGCAGGACAATGGCGGACAGACGGCTGATCAGTCCGGGCTGCCGGACAAGCAAAGTGCGGGTTGCAAAAATATACCTTGGCAAACACAAGGCGCATTGGCCAACCCCGAAACTCGACCTGAACGCCGAGCGCGCAAGGTACGAGCAGTTCTTCCAAAAGAACCCGTTGGACTTCTCTGATGTCGAGTTTGCCGTGAACGAACTCATTACTGAGAAGGAACAGGTCGATGCAGTGAAGAGCCGTCTCGAGGGTGTGGATGGTGTGTTGCTGATTCACCTTTCGATGGGTGTGCGCGAATGGGTTGAAAACATCCTTGGCGCTGGCAAACCCACGGTGCTGTTCGCTGCGCCTTATTCGGGCCACGAATGGTCACAGTTCGGCCAAATCAGGGAAAAAGAGCTTGGCCGTCATTTTGACTGCTTGCTCACAAGCAATCTTTCCGAGCTCGCCGCGGCTGTCCGGCCGTTCAGAGCAATTCATCATTTACGGGAAGCGAAAATCCTGAACCTCACCACACGGCAGCCCGAAGCCGAAAGGTTGAAGTACATTGCCGACAAGTTCGGCACGCAGATTGTCACGCTGGATTTGCAAAGAGTGTTGGATGCCTACAACTCGATCGACCCGCGAACTGCAGAAATCGAAACGCGCCGGTGGATATCAGGCGCACAGAAGGTGGTCGAACCGCCGCGCAAGGAAATCTTTGATTCATGCCGACTCGCCCTTGCTTTCGAGAAAGTTCTCGATGAAGAGAACGCCACTGTCCTCACCGTGGACTGTTACGGCACAATGTATCAGAAACTGCCCGCGTTCCCGTGCGTGGGTTTTGTTCGGCTCAACGACATGGGGTTCGCCGGCATTTGTGAATCCGACCTGTCCAGTGCCATCACCTTTGTTCTTTTCCAGGGATTGGCGGGACGCCCGGGATTCATCAGCGACCCCACGCCGGATGAGTCAAAAAACAGCATTATTCTGGCGCACTGCCTCGGGACCAGAAAAATGGACGGACCCGCCGGAAAAGCGGCGCCTTACCGGCTCCGGACAATAATGGAACGACAGGAAGGCGTTGTACCGCAGGTCTTCATGCGCATCGGCCAAAAGGTGACCCAGGCGATTATCACGCGAACAGACGAAATCGTTTATTTCACAGGCACGATCATTGACACGCCGGACACCGATCGAGGCTGCAGAACCAAGATAACCGTCAAAGTGGATGGGGACATTCACAAGCTATGGCATAACTGGGCGCACGGTCTCCACCGGCTCACATGCTATGGAGATCTCACGGCTGATCTCGCCCGGTTCTGCCGATTTAAGGACCTTAAGTTGACAAACGAAGCCTGATGATAGTCCCGCATCCGGATTACGGACCGTCATCTCACGCTCTGAAAAGGCGAGTGCCAGACATCACTTCTTGACTCGCGCATGTCCCGATCATCACCGCCGAAATCGAGACCGCCGCTCGAGCGGATGCTCCGGATTCACCATGCAATCCAGACTGGCAAGCACCCCAATGCCACCACACTGGCAGCAGAGATGGAGGTCTCCACAAAGTCGGTCCACAGGGATATCGAGTTCATGCGCGACCGACTGGGCTTGCCAATCGAGTTTGACCCGCGCCGCAACAGCTATTACTACACTCAGGAAGTGGCTTCTTTCCCGACGCTGCAACTCACCGAAGGCGAACTGTTCGCTCTGCTCGTCGCTGAAAAAGCCATACAACAGTACCGCGGCACTACTTTCGAGCGCCCCTTGATGAGCGCACTCCGCAAAATGGCAGATTCACTGCCAGAACCCGTCTCGATCCATTTCTCAGATTGGGACCGCGCGATTTCGTTTCGCACCAGCGTCGAGCCGTTCTTAAACCTCGAGGTGTTTGATCAGCTTGCCCGCGCGACGGCCTCCCGGCAACAACTCCAGATCGTTTATCGCAAACCCGGCAGCCGCGAAGCCGAAACACGCGTGATCGATCCCTATCACCTTGCCAACATCAATGGCGAATGGTACCTGTTCGCCTACGACCATTTGCGCGGTGATCTACGCACATTTGTTCCGGCACGAATCAAGTCCGTGCGCCGAACCGGCAAAACATTCACCCGGCCAACTGGCTTTTCCGTGGACAGGCAACTGCGCGACAGTTTCGGGGTGCACATCGCCGAAGGACAGTACGAGGTCGTTTTGCGGTTTTCGGCTGAGGTGGCCGATTACATCCGCGAGAAACGCTGGCATCCCTCCCAGAAACTCCGCGAACTCGAGGGCGACCGTGTTGAACTGCGCATGAAACTCTCGAGTCTCGTGGAAGTGCAGCGTTGGATTTTGAGCTGGGGCGGCGAAGTCGAAGTGCTCGCGCCTCGGGAACTCGTGAAAAACGTCCGAGATGCTGCAACGGCGATTCTCGACAGAACGCGCCGCGTTCTGGCACGATATCGCCGTGGGCGTTCCGGTTCGGCAGTTTAACAAAATGATGGAGCGGGTCAGCGGTCGGCGCGGGCGGGTGCCTGCGCCCGACGACGAAAGACCCGCAACGTCGGCGCCGCACCGTGTTATTCTGGGAATTGACCCGTCGTTGCGTGGAACGGGATACGGCGTGATTAGGCTCGGCAACACCGGGCCGGAGTTGCTGGCTCAAGGCGTGTTGAAATGCCCAAGGGAATGGAACCGGTCCCAATGCCTTGTCCGGATCAACCGCGAACTCCAGAGCCTTGTGTCGCAGTGGCAGCCGACGGTTTGTGTTGTTGAAGGCCTTTTCTACGCGCAGAATCTCAGGACCGCAATTGTGATGGGCGAAGCGCGCGGAGCGGGATTGGCTGCGGTTGGCAGTGCAGGGCTCGAGGTGTACGAGATCGCTCCGCGGCGCGTCAAGCAGGCCATCGTGGGACATGGCGGCGCCGCAAAAATCGCCGTCGCCAAAATGGTCCAGAGACTGCTCGGACTGCCCAAAACACCCGAGCCCGACGCCGCCGACGCGCTGGCATTAGCACTGACTTTTGTCCATGAGCAGGGCCGATGCTCACCGAAAGCTCTCAAACGCATATGATCACTTTCTTGCAAGGCACGCTCGTTGAAGCTCTGCCCACACAAGTGGCAATCGATGTCAACGGTGTCGGATATGAAGTAACGATCCCGCTTTCGTCTTATGAGAAACTGCCGCCGCCGGGCAACAAAGTCCGGCTGCTGACGCACCTTGCCGTGCGCGAGGACGCTCACGTTCTTTATGGCTTCGTCACAACTGCCGAACGCGACCTGTTCCGGCTCTTGATCAACAGCGTGAGCGGGATTGGCCCCAAGACAGCACTCAACATCCTCAGCGGTATGACACCCGCCGCTTTCCGCGGCGCCGTTGCAAACGGCGACGTCAAAGCCCTCTCTCGAATCAACGGCGTCGGCAAGAAAACTGCCGAGCGGATCGTGGTCGAGCTCAAAGACAGATTCGGCGCTGCAGCCACGTGGGAGTTGGCATCAGCCCAACATGGCCTCACACCTGAGGAACAAAAGATCAATGACGCGGTCTTGGCGTTGCTTGCCCTCGGCTTCAAGATTGGACAGGCACAGGACGCCGTCCGAGCAGCATACGCGGTGCTTGGGCCATCCGCCGCCTTGGAAGAACTCGTGCGCACAGCCCTCAAGACAAGCGGCAAATGAGCGACCAAGACCTCATTCAATCGACCGACAAGCCAGCGTCCCGACGGGTTGTAATCCCGAAGCAAACCACGCTGGCAGGCCGGTTGGCCGCGGGACTGTTGTACGCACTCATCCGATCTGTCGATGCAACTATCCGCTACGCATGGACAATCCATCCCACTGCTGAAGCCGCGATCAAATCCGGCCCCGTCATTTTTGCCATCTGGCACAACCGGCTTGCCCTTTCACTGGCGCTTTATCAACGCGCCTGCGGGCGTTGGCGAACTTCAGCTCGATGGACTCTCACGCCGCCGCGCATGGCCGCGATGGTAAGCGCCAGCCGCGACGGCGGCTTCCTGTCGCGTGTCCTCGAGCATTTCGGGGTTCAACCGGTCCGCGGATCAACCAGCCGTCGCGGCCCTCAAGCGATGCTTGAACTGACCACATGGGCGGAACGCGGTTACGATCTGGCGGTGACACCCGACGGCCCGCGCGGTCCTCGAGAAGTGGTGCAGGAGGGTGTGCTTGCCCTTGCGCAGTTAACCGGATTGCCAATCGTGCCTGTGAGCTATCTGCTCCCATGGAAGTACGTCGTCAATAGCTGGGACCGTTTCCAGGTCCCTCTGCCTTTTTCCCGATGCAATGTTGCTCTGGATGAAGCGTTGCGCATTCCGCGTGAAGCCACAGAACAAGAACGTGACTCAGCACGGCTCGAACTCGAGCGCCGCATGCGGACGATAAGCACGTGAAAGGCAGGGTATGCGGTCCCCGCGCACCGTAATCAGGGCAGCTCTTAGTCCCCATACCACCGTCTGTGACGTGAACCGGAGCATCGGCTGGTTGATGTACAATCCGGCGCCTATCTTTGCATGTCTATTACGGAACCGAGCTGCTGGAGGCTGTACCAGATGACCGGCGGCATGGGGCTTTCAAGCCGTTGGCTGGACGGTTCTATACATAACGTCATAAGTAATTGCGCATGTTAGGCGACTGCACATAACTTCCGCAGCGTTTCACTACCCCGCTCCCAACACTCGAATTGCGACTCCACGACTTCGATGACCAATTGCAGTGTCGGAAAGTAGCGATTG
>JAAYVR010000132.1 GCA_012517065.1 Verrucomicrobiota bacterium
GAAAATGATTGCTCATCACACAGTGGCTCACAAGCTCGATACCGCAGAACCGGCACAGCCGCTTGATCAATCCCTCCAGCTTGTATTTGCACAGTTGATCCAGCAGATGCTCCTTGCCGACGATTCTGGACATACAGTGATAGACGACGGTTTTACCCTGAAGTTTGATTCTGGGCAGTCTCATTACAACCTCCTTGATTTGCCTTGTTGTTCTCCTTGCAACAGAGCGACAGGCGCGCAGCCGTGCCTCCCATTGGCCGGCTGGTTGGGCGGGTCCGGGTCGGAACCCGGGGCGCCCAAATAACGTGTCTGTCCCTCTATTTGGGGGTAAAATCGCACAACACAGTCCGGGAGTCAAACGGAGCAGAGGTGTTGGCAAGGCGTCGTGGCAAAGCGGGTCCTGTATCGGGTAGTGTGTCACCATTGCGCTATAGCTCCCAGGGAATCCGAGAACAACGGCCGTGCAATCCACAAACTGTCGTGTGAGGTTACGGCAGTGGGGCGGCGCTTGGCCAACCGGGAAAGCTCACAGCCTGAGCAGACCAAGACATCCGCGGCTCTTTATTCCGGTGGGATTGCCGGGCTAAGGTGTTACGGCCCGAAAGATTTGGTGTGGGGGCGGGTTGGTAGGGCTGTCCATGAACAGCAATAACCCGTTGTTGCCGAGGATTTCAACCGTCGCCAGATTCGACCAATTGCGTGTGTCTTCGCTGGCTTGGATGGTCACTGGCCGACCCGGCGGGCCGGACACTGCGAGCGCGTTGGTTCCATCGATGCGGCTGTAGTCAAGTATGGTCAGCGGGCCGGGTTGACCTCGAAGAATGATGCCTTCAACGCCGACAGTTATTAATTGGTGCCTGTCGCTGACGACGCCCAAAAGAGATTTTTGGGTTATTGTGCCTTCCTCCTGCCACGATTGGACATTCGTGCTCACCAGAACTGTGCCCTGAGTACCAAAGGCGTACAGTTTGCCGTTGAATTCGCAGACATCATTCAACCATTGGGTAGTACCGCTGTGCTGGGCGGTCCAGTGCTCGCCATCGCGGCTGGACAAGATCGTGCCGTTTTGTCCGACAGCGACCCATGAGTCTTCGAACGCTCGCACGCGATAGAGCCAATTGGTTGTTCCGGATTGTGCCGAGGTCCACGCATCGCCGTCGGGGGTTGTGAATATGGCTCCTTGCTGTCCCACGACAACCAATCTGTCGGTGGTTCCGGCGATGCCTGAAAGGAAATTGTTTCCAAGTGTAGTGTGGACTGCCCATGCGCGGCCGTCGGCGCTGGTCAGGACCTTGCCTCCGCCGCCTGTGGCAAAGAAGCGGCCTTTCCAGAACGTTATCCCTTGGATGTCATTTGTCACGGGTTGAGGAATGACGATTGACCATTCGACCGCATTTGTGCTTGTGAGGATGGTTCCCGAGGAACCTACCGCGACGAACGTGTCGTCATGGCCACCGACGCCGAGAAGAACGCTGCCCAGCGCTTCGTTGGGGACAAGCTCGGCCGTCCATTGTACACCGTCGGTGCTGGTCATGATCGTTCCGTAGTTGCCCACTGCAATGAATGTTGTCCCAACTCGACAAATGTCCCAGAGCCATGGGCGGAGTGAGTCGGATCGCTCGACCCAGACCCAATCGCTATTTGTGGCCACCTGGAATCCTTCGAGCAAGAGGCCTGTTGAGCCGCCAACGAGGAAAGTACTGCCGTCCCAAAAAGCGCTGTAAAAATCCCACTTTGGCGCGGGAAAGATTTTGTTCGTTGCCGTTTGGTCCGACCATACACCGTTTTCGTACAACCTGAGTTCGCTGTCGCCCCCGACAAGAATTCTCGTTGAAAGCTGGCCCGAAGCAGGATAATAACCCGCGACAAGGCAGAGGTCGTTTGTAATGCCCGATCCTGTGATAGGAGACCAGGATGTTCCCGTGGCTGATACGAGTACCAAACCTTTGTTGCCGACTGCGACGAAGCGGTTTGTAAGCCATGCCACTCGATTGAGATCGAGTGTTGTTCCCGCACTTCGTTTTGTCCAACTAACACCGTTTGCGCTGGTGGCGATAAAACCGCCTTCGCCGACGGCGACAAAAGTGCCTGCGCCGAAAGCGACGCTGCGCAGCCAGGTGTTGAACGTTTGGGGCCGACGTGTCCATTGCAGAGCGTCGCTGCTGGTATAGACTGCGCCATTGTCGCCAACAGCGACAGCGATCCCGTTGCCCACCGCCACAGACTCGATCCAGTCTTCGGTGCCAAGGTTGACAACACTCGAGCTATCGAGCGCGTCAAGCGGCGCATGTACCACCGTGCCGTTTTCTCCCGTGATCACCACTCTGTTGCCGAGGAAAGCAATCCCGCGCAAGGCGCGCAAAGTGCCGGTTTCGCGAGGAATCCAGAATTCGTAATCCGAGGAAGTGTAGAACCGGCCGCGGTCGCCCGCCACGAACGCTAGCCAGTTGTTAATTGCGAGATCGTAGCAGTTGTTGCCGTGGGGCAGGGGATTTGACCATTGCCAGGTGAGTGGTTGGGCGCATGCGAGCACGGCCAGCGTTGCGCCGCTCGAGATCAACATCAACAGACGTCCCATTGCTTTGTGCGCCAGGTTTTTGCCCATGGCCGGTAACTTGTGGAGAGCGTTTACATGAAAACTGTTCAAGAGGTCAACACAAGATCGTGGCATTGGTGTTGCCATTTTCGCCCGGGTTGGCAAACCTGTTTGCATGAATGGCATACCTGTACTGCATGTCGAGGCTGATTGCATTGCGCGCGCATGGGAACTGTCGCTGATCGAGCTGAACCGGCACGGGTGCTGCATCAAGACCGAGTACGACAAACCCGAGGATCCGCCCAGCAAAGACGCCACGATGATAATCACCATTACCGACCCGCTGAGCGAGCCGATGATCCACAAGGATTTTCCGGGTGGCCCGATCGAGCTTCAGGAATACGTGATGGAGGTTTGCGAGGGCATCAAGGATCATCTGGTTCGCGATCCGTCCGATCCAGACGACACACGGTGGGAGTACACGTATCACCAGCGGTTGTTCGCGTATTCGGTCCCGACACTGGCGCCGGTCAACCAGATTGAAGCATTGTGCCAAAGACTCGCTCGCGCCCCGCATACACGCCGCGCTCAGGCCATCACATGGAAAGTCTGGGAAGACATCGAATGCTACGATCCTGCGTGTCTCCAGAGCATCTGGTGCAGAATCATCGAAGAGAACGGGCAGCCGGTTTTGAGCATGAACGTGCGGTTCAGGTCCAACGACGCCTACAAAGCAGCGTTTATGAACATCTTCGCGCTGGTCCAGTTGCAGCAGCGCATCGCGGCACGTGTCAGCGAACTCATCGGCCGGCCGGTGCGAATCGGACGATATTGTCACATGGCCGACAGCTACCACATTTACGGATCGTACTTTCGCGAGTTTGAAGGACGGTTTCTGGGCGCTCTTGAAAAGCGGACATTTGAACAGCGAACCATGCGGTACGATGCAGTTCGAGACATGATGGAGGAGGCGCGGCCGATGTTACTCGAAAAAGCCCGATCGCTTGGCGGCGGTCAACAGATTTGAGCTGACAAACGGAGCAGTTAAAGCCCATTATTCTGCCATGAGAGGTATGCGAAAAATACTTGCCGTGGGCATTGCCACGTTTGCCTGGTGTGCGATCAGCGGAAAGGCCGGTGAACAAGCGAAAACAGCCGATCAATTGCCGGCCCCGCCATCGGGCAAACAGTGGAAGCTGGCGTGGAATGACGAGTTTGAAGGCGCGCAGCTCGACGAAACGAAATGGAATCGGCTGGGCGACTGGAAACGGCGGGATGGCTATTGGGTCAAGGACGACGCGTATGTGGATGGCAAGGGCAACCTTGTGTTGCGCGTCAAGAAAGATGGATCAAGGTTCACATGTGGCGCGGTCAATACGCGGGGCAAATTCGAGCATGCATTTGGATATTACATTGTGCGGTGCAAGCTGCCGCGCCATGAGGGGCATTGGCCGGCGTTTTGGCTCATGTGTGACGGCGTGAGCAAGATCGGCAATGACGGCCGGGACGGCACAGAGATCGACATCATCGAGGTTCCATGGCGCGATGGGCGTCTGACGTGCAATCTGCACTGGGACGGGTACGGCAAGGAACACCAAACAGCCGGGATCAAGTTCACTGTGCAAGGAGTTCAAGATGGCTGGCACACATTCGCCCTCTGGTGGAAGACTGATGAATATGTGTTCTATGTCGATGGAAAAGAAGTGTGGCGAACGACCGCCGGCGGCGTTTCACAGGTGCCGGAGTTTGTCAAACTGACAGAGGAGATCGGCGAGTGGGGAGGGGATATTCGCAAAGCCGAGTTGCCTGATTACTTCTACGTGGATTACGTGCGAGTTTATGATCTTGTCCCATGAACAACGTGACCAATAACCCGCGCGAGAAACTCGCGTGCATTTTCGGACGTCGAAGTGTCAGGGCCTACACGAACGCCCAAGTTGACGATGACACACTGCGGTTACTCCTTGAAGCTGCTATGGCCGCTCCATCGGCCGTGGCAAAGGACCCGTGGCGATTCGTTGTCGTGCGTCGTCCGTCCACATTGACAGAAATTGCGTCCGCTCTGCCCAACGGCCGATTCCTTGCTAAGGCTGCTGCTGGCATCGCGGTGGTTGGAGACATCGACGCTGCCCATGACAGGCAACTAAGTTACCTGCTGCAGGATTGTTCGGCAGCGATAGAGAATCTTCTCATTGCGGCCAACATTCTTGGCCTTGGCGCTTGCTGGCTTGGCGTGCACCCGCGTGAAGACCGGATAAAGAGGCTTCGTGAAATACTTTCTCTGCCGGAGAACATCGTGCCCGTTGCGATGATTTCAGTCGGTTACCCGGCGGAACGGAAAGAACCTCGGACGCGGTACACGGACAGGTACGTTCACCATGAACGTTGGTGACCAGGTTTTTTCTGCGGACCGCATTGACTCTTTGGTGTTTGTCGTCGCCACCGTGGTGCAGTTGTCACTATCTTGATGATGCTCTCCGTATCCGGTCAGACGTACGCCCGAAGCGCATTGCGCGGCGACGTTTATTTCAGCATCCCCGCCAGCCGACCCAACCCGCCAATCGAGCTGTCCTGCCTCCGCAGCGACGCCCTTGTGCAACAATAGTTGAGCGTGCTGTCAATGTGGTTGGTCCCATCTATGGCTCTATTGAAATACACGATGCAGTTGTAAAGTGTGCTCCCGGAGGCGCCGCCGCCATACCGAGCCGAGTTGCCGACTAAAACGCAATTCGTAACAACAGCGTTAGTGGACGCACAGTACACACCACCGCCCGATTGCTCTTTCGGCCGGTCGCCCGATGTACACGTAGCGCCCTTGGTCAATGTGAACCCTGACAACCTCGCACCCTCGGCAAGATATACGCATCGGATTGCACCCGATCCGTTTGTCGTTCCAAGCACTTGATAGCCTGCGATCACCGTAAAATCCGGACCGTTGACACTCCGCAGCGTCACCGCCTTTGTAACTGCCACACGGTTGGTCATGGCCCCATCCACAGCCCGCCCTCCAGTCGCATAAACCCCGTTGGTCACCACGATCTCGTCACCAGCCGACGCCGCATCCACAGCGTCCTGAATCACACGCGCTGCAGTTGTCCAGCTAGCGTACGGCGGTTTCGGGTCAGGACTCTCAGACCAAACGTACAACGTCGCCCCAAACAACCTCCACATCAAGCCGCTTAATACCACCAGAACTGGAATTATACTTGTCACTTTTGGGGTTTTCATAACTCGCACCCGGCCTTTCGGGCCGGTCCTTTCAGTTCATTGTTGGTTGACAGTCTATTCTTTTGTTTCCACTTTGCCCCTGTTTTGTCGTTCTTGTGCCCGATCCAGCCATTGGTGCCATTGTGCCCGTCGCCGAAGGTGAACTCGTCTTGCCTGTTTCGCTGCCGGCGACATTCGGCGGTTTAACCGGGCGCGGATAGCTTAGCCGGCTCCGGAACTGAACGACAAGACCTTGCTGTTGCAGCATACGCGTAGCATAAACAGAAGACCCTGCGTGGAAAAAGATGGGCCACTCGTGTTTGTTTTCGGGGATAACCCGTTCGCGTCAAACGGTCTGGATTGCCAGACTTGAAATTAGTTAGGCAACAAAGGTGGCGATGAAGGGGTCGGGGAGGGTATCAACGATGGTGGCGATAAAGGGGTTGGTGAGGGCATAAACGGTGGTGGCGATGAATGTTGACGGAAGGGGGGGTATGGAATGCCTGGTCTTTCGGTGTTGAGTGGGGCTTAATTACTGCTGGCGGCTGGTTTGGCCTGGAAATCGATTTCGCCGTGGGCGCGGCCTGCTTTGACATACAACCGGTATGTCACACCTGGTCGGAGCGGTTGTGGGCGGGCTTTGTCTGATGCGGGTTGCATGCCGCGTATTGGCTGGCCGTATGCGAAACCTTTCGTAGGCCAAGAATTTGATTTGCTTATCAAGTGCCACACCGGCGTTGGGTTCCTGTTCGTCGCTAGAGCATCAACGGGCACAACCTTTATTTCTGTGAGCCGGTAACGGTCTTCGAGCGTGAACGTGACCGGCAGTGCAGACGCGGTCGATCTGCCGTATGGGACAGGCCGGTCCAGCTTGAGGATTTGAATAGTCGGGGCGTTGAGCAAGTCTGTGAAGTAGTAGATGTAGATACTGCCCAGGACAGCGGCAAACAGAACCAGAATCCACGCTTTTCGCGTCATAGCAGATAAAAGAAAGACGGCTGGCGCAGTGTTGTATTCATTGAAGCCCTGTGCAGATGCATCCCTTGAGCCGGCGAACAGGAGCGGTGAAAATGAAGAGATTTAGCCGAGAATCTCGGACTGGTGGGTTTACACTCATCGAGCTGTTGGTTGTAATTGCAATCATCGCCATTCTGGCTGGAATGCTGCTGCCGGCTCTGAGCCGCGCAAAGGAAGCGGGTCGGCGTATTGCTTGCTGCAACAACATGCGCCAGTTGGCGCTCGCGGCCACGATGTATGCCGACGACAACAACGGGTTTTACCCCGAACGCACGCAGGGCCCGCGCTGGCCGCAACGTTTGTTGCCGATCTACCGCGATTTGCATTTGCTCAGGTGCCCGAGTGATGGCCCGGCGGTTCCGCACACGGGCACGGCCGGAACAAACGGGTTCCCCGCGGATGCCTCGCCCCGCAGCTATATCATCAACGGGTGGAACGACGGGTTTAAGGAACAGCTCGAAGCCGAATTGGGTCGCGCAGTTCAAAACAACGAGTTGATGGGGCTGATTGCAGGACGCGCAATGCGCGAGACTGCAATTCAGGAGCCGTCCGAGACCGTCCTTTTTGGTGAAAAAGACAATCCATCGCCGCATTACTACATGGATTTCCTCGAGGGGGTCGGCAACGATATCACGGAGGTTGACCAGTCGAAACACTCCAATCCGGTCAGGAACTCGAGGGGCGGCGGATCCAACCATGCTTTTGTTGACGGGAGCGAGCGGTTTGTCAGATTCGGGAAAGCGTTTACACCTGTCAACCTGTGGGCAACGACAGCCAAATGGCGGAATACGGTGATCGACTTCTGAATATGACTTCGAGAATTGCGACGGCGGGGAGGTCAGGACGGTGTTTGTTGTGCCGGACTGCCTTTTGGTGGTTGATTGTTGCCGGGTTTTATTTGGCGCTGGCCGTTGGCCAGGAGAAAGATTCATCCGCACGTTCTTTCGAATCGGTGAAATCCTTTCGCGTGATGACGTACAATATTCATCATGGTGAAGGCGTGGATGGGAGGGTTGATCTTGAACGCATAGCTGATGTGATCAAGAGAGAGCGAGTTGATCTTGTTGCTTTGCAGGAGGTTGACAAAGGAGTCGCCAGAACCGGCCGAAGAGATTTCCCGGGTGAATTGGCTGCGTTGACCGGCATGACTTGCGTTTTCAGCAACAATTACCATTACCAGGGTGGCGAATACGGAAACGCGATCCTCAGCAAGTTCCCCATTCTCACATGGACAAACACGCACTTGCAGATGATTCGGCAGGGCGAGCAGCGGGGCATTCTGCAAACAACCGTTTCAGTGGCAGGCAAGCAAGTTGTGTTCATGGCAACGCATATTGATTACCGCCGTGAGGATGACGAAAGGATCATGAATGTTGCCGAGTTCAAGAGAATCGTGAAGCGATATTCCGGATTGCCGGTGATCATTTGCGGGGATTTCAATGACACGCCTGGCAGCCGGACTTATGCCAACATGACCGAAGAGTTTGTGGATGTGTGGGCAAAGGTTGGCGACGGCCCGGGCTACACCATCACAAGCACCAATCCAACAAAACGCATTGATTACATTTGGCTGCACAAAGAACAGGATTCGTTGGAACCTTTGCGGGCGTCGGTGATCAAGACGCCCGCCTCAGATCACTTGCCACTGGTTGCGGAACTTCAGTGGAGAGACAACCGATGACTGCACTTTGCGCGTACGCGCAAAGTGCAGGGACGGCGCGATCTACCGCTGTTACCTTGTGGGAATTGGCAAACCGAATTCCTTCAAGTTTTGTTCGCAGGACGCCAGGACCGGCCTGTCCGGGAGCCCGGATTTCAGCATTGCCTGTTCGTCTTCAGCAGTGGACAGGGGGAGAGGAATCTGGCCGCCCTGAACAGCGCTGCGTTGCAGCGCGAGCATTATTTCAGCCCCAAGACAGGCGTGCTCGAAGGCGCACGGATGGACATTCTGGTCGTCATCAAGCCAGTTGGCCATGTCCTGGATGTAAGGTGGCATGTCGAGATCGTAGTTCATTGCGCCGGGGCCTGATTGGAAGCCGCCGGATTTTGTAACTGCACGCCAGCCGCCGTTTGTGAGCACTTCGGCAAAACCTTCGGTGCCCTGGGCGCCAATGCGGTTCTTGCCCCACCACTTGACTATTTCGGGTTGGTCGGGTGCGCCTGCGCCACATTCGTAGATTCCGCGGACGCCGTTTGCGAACTGGACAAAGCCAGCGATGTAGTCCGGAGACGGGTGGTTGTCGGCGAGCTTGGATTTGCCCGCTGCCTGGGCCATGACCCATTGCGCCGGAGCGTAGTTATTGAACCAGCATGTGTAGTCTATCAGGTGTGAAAGCATATGGGTCATCCAGCCTGTGGCGGTGCCATAGACGGTATGAACTCTGCCGAGTGCGCCGCTTGCGATGATTTCCTTGGTTTTCCGATAATGCGCACCGTATCGGTGCTGGTGGCTGACGACGGCCTTGACGCCGCTTTGTTTGATGAGATCGCGGATTTGGAAGAGTTCTTTGCTTGTGAGGGCGACAGGTTTTTCGAATGCGATGAGTTTTGCACCGCACTCGATACCGGCTTTGATGAAATTGGTGCGCAGGTGCGGCATTGTGCAGAAGCAGAAAACATCCGGTTTGATGTCTTTCGCGAGCGCAGCAGCGTCGGTGCCTGTTTTTGGCAGGCCGAGCTTTGCGGCTGCCGCCTCGAGGCGGGCTGTGTCGATGTCACAAATGCCGGTCACTTTGAAACGCGGGTTTGCGTTGAACGCGAGGGCGTGGTGCATGCCGCGTTTTCCCATTCCAACAACAAGAACTGAATACGTTTTCATTTTTTGAGCGTTTGCCGGGTTTTGGTGCGCCGGATTTCGGGCTTTAGATTACTTTCGATCTTTTCTTGGCCTTGGGCGCAACGGCCGGCAACCTGGCATTTTCGGTCAATTGTTATGGGCGTCAAAACCGTTGTCGATCAAAACCTCGACAAAAAACAGTTTGCCATGACCGGTCTGCGTGGCTAAATCTGCGCATGCGCATTTTGGGAATAGTGCCGGCAAGATACGCGTCCACTCGGTTTCCGGGAAAACCGCTTGCGATGATTGCGGGAAAACCGCTGATCCAACGCGTGGTCGAGAGATGCCGTCTCGCAAAATCATTGGCTGACGTGATAGTTGCCACGGACGACGAGCGGATAGCTGCCGTGGCGGCTCCATTTTGCAAGGTCGAGATGACCCGTTCCGATCATCCAAGCGGGACGGACAGAATAGCAGAGGTTGTCGAGCGGACACCCTGCGATGCGGCGGTGAACATCCAAGGTGACGAACCGTTGATCGAGCCTTCGGTTATCGATGCCGTAGCCGATGCTCTTGGCACGGCTGAGATTTCGACTGCGGCGGTAACGATACGAGACCCGACCGAGTACGGAGACCCCAACGTGGTGAAGGTTGTGGTGGACGTTTTTGGGAATGCGCTCTATTTCTCGAGACGGACCATACCGTACTTGCGGGACATGGCGGACAAACCGTTTGTGGATCAACTGACCGCGTTCCCATTCTTAAAGCACGTCGGGATTTACGGATACAAGCGAAGAACGCTGATGCGATTTGTGCAGTTGCCGGTATCGTCTCTCGAACGCGCCGAGCGGCTCGAACAATTGCGCGCACTCGAGAACGGGATACCCATCACCGTGGTGCATGTTGCATACGACAGCGTGGGTATCGACGTGCCATCCGATATAGCGCGAATCGAACGTATCCTGTCGGAGAGCGGTGATTAAAACCTGCGCCTAACAAACTACACTTGTTGCGGAGAACGGTGCGGTCGGGGCAATGTCAAGATGAAGTACATATTCGTAACCGGCGGAGTTGTGAGTTCACTTGGGAAGGGGCTGACTGCGGCCTCGCTTGGAACGCTGTTGGAAAACAGGGGGCTCAAGGTCACTCTTCAGAAGTTCGATCCTTACCTCAACGTGGACCCGGGAACGATGAGCCCGTTTCAGCACGGCGAGGTTTATGTTCTGGATGACGGTGCTGAGACCGACCTCGACCTTGGCCACTACGAGCGTTTCACCAACACAAAGCTGACCCGCAAGCACAACCTGACAAGCGGCCAGGTTTATGCGCGCGTGCTCGAACGGGAACGTAGGGGAGATTACCTCGGCAAAACAGTCCAGGTAATTCCGCATGTCACGGACGAGATCAAATTGCGGATACGCGAGATAAGCGAACTGACCAAGTGCGACGTGGTCATCACCGAGATTGGTGGAACAACCGGCGACATCGAGGGGCTGCCGTTTCTTGAAGCAATTCGTGAATTTGCACTCGAAGTTGGCTTTAGCAACGCAATTTTCATTCACGTGACGCTTGTCCCATTCCTGAAGGCTGCCGGTGAGCTCAAGACGAAGCCGACCCAGCAATCGGTGGCCAAACTGCGCGAAATTGGGATAACGCCGCATATTCTTGTCTGCAGATCAGACCGCCCGATCAGCAAGGAGTTGCGTCAGAAGATTTCCTTGTTTTGCAATGTCCCATATGAGGCGGTGATCGAGGAGAAAGACGTTGACCACAGCATTTACGAGGTTCCGTTGATGCTTCAGCGCGAGCGGATGGACGATCTTGTGTGCAAGCTTTTGAGGTTGGATGTTCCGCCAGCAAACATGACGCATTGGCAGGACGTTTTGCGAAAGCTCATTGCACCGCAACACCGCGTTCGGATAGGCGTGGTTGGCAAGTACATCGGCCTGCCAGACGCATACAAATCCGTGTACGAAGCAATCAGCCACGGCGGGGTGGCCAACGATTGCGGCGTGGAAATCGAAAGGATCGAGGCTGAACAAATCGAGAAGGAAGGCCCGGAAAAACTGCTCAAAGGGTTGGGGGGAATCCTTGTGCCGGGCGGGTTTGGAGAACGCGGTGTCGAAGGGAAAATCATGGCTGCCCAGTATGCGAGGGAACACAAAGTCCCGTACCTTGGGCTCTGCCTTGGCATGCAGGTCGCCACGGTCGAGTTCGCTCGCAACGTGCTCGGACTCAAAGATGCGCACTCGACCGAGTTCAACAAAGAGACTCCGCACCCGGTAATAGCAATGCTCGAGGAACAAAAGGGCATTGAGAATCTGGGCGGCACCATGCGGTTGGGCGCCCAGCCCGTTCAGTTCAGAATTGGAAGCCGAGCGGCACGATTGTACGGAGCGTTCATGGCTCGCGAACGGCACCGTCACAGATACGAATTCAACAACGCTTACCGGGAACAGTTCGAGAGAGCCGGATTTATTTGCAGTGGGACGTCGCCCGACGGTGAGCTGGTGGAGTTGATCGAGTTACAGGATCATCCCTTCTTCGTGGGTTGCCAGTTCCACCCCGAATTCCAAAGCAAGCCAAACGCGCCGCACCCGCTATTTCGAGGGTTCATTGCTGCCGTTTTCCAGCAGCAGCACATGAAAACGTGATTTCCGAGACGTGGTCCAGCCCGGGAATCTCGCCGGAATGAAGCTTTGGGTGTCTTGGGCTGGTCAAGCGGTGAGGTTTCCGCGCCAACGTGACTTCGCTTCAGACCGAACACGCTTGCGGCGCAATAATTCCGAACTGACCCCCGCCGTTCTTGGTGCATGGCCCGCTTCGCTCGAAGTCAGCCGCTCAGCCACCACTTCGTCCCTTGGCAACCGAATGGCACGGTAAATCAATTGATTGAGCACATGCCGTCTGCCACCCACACACATCCAACAAAGACGCAAATCGAGTGACAGGCTCGTTGTTCGGGAGTTGTCCCCGGATGGCGGCGTGGCCCGCAAATTGCGTCTTGTTCGAATACGCGATTGCCCAAGTCTGTGCAGGTACCCCTCGGATGCCGATATGGGGACAGGCACGTTGTTTGGGCGTGAGAACAAAGCGGCAGCAAGCTGCCGCACTCCAAACGCTTCGCGCTTGCAAAACGCCTACTGCATCCGCGGCAGCGCGGGAAAAACCATTGCGATCAGCGGCGAGATCGAATAGGGCCATATGGGGACAGACACGTTGTTTGGGCGTGAGAACAAAGCGGCAGCAAGCTGCCGCACTCCAAACGCTTCGCGACAACCAACGCCCACTGCATCCGCGCCAGCGCGGGAA
>JAAYVR010000133.1 GCA_012517065.1 Verrucomicrobiota bacterium
GCCGATTGCGTACCCGTCGAAATCGAGTGCGACAACGGCGCGGGCGCACTGCTCGCGGAGCTGTGCATCTGCGCCACCCTGAACAATGCCAAAAACCAGTTGGCCCGGCGCCCTCGGTTGTTCCCGGCATTCACGCGCCCAGCGGATTGTGCGTTCGACGGCGAGTCGTTGTTCCTTTGGCGGAGCGTCATGGGCGGGGCATTCGTCGAAAACCATTGCAATGTCCGAGCCAAGAACACGCTGGATTTCCATCGCTTCGCGAGGCCCAAGAAACAAAGGCGCGCCATCCACGTGTGATCTGAACTCGACGCCGTGCATGTGCACCTTGCGTATTTTGGCGAGGCTGAAAACCTGAAACCCCCCGCTGTCGGTAAGTATAGGATCTGTCCACCCCATGAACGCGTGCAGACCGCCGGCGGCTCTGATCACATCCAGCCCTGGTCGGATGGCAAGATGGTAAGCGTTGCCGAGAATGACCTTGGCGCCCATCTCCCGAAGTTCCCGCGGGTCGAGAGCCTTCACTGTGGCCTGTGTTCCGACCGGCATGAAAGCCGGGGTGTCCACAGGACCACGCGAGGTCATCAACCGGCCCAGGCGCGCCCGGGATTCAGAGTCTGTCCTTATGAGGTGGAACATTGCCGCAAACGAGCCGGTTCTGTTGCCGCACCCGTTCCGTGGTAGCATCGGCTGGCAGGCGGTCACAGTTTCTCCACAGCCGCAATCTGGCACAAAACCAGTTGTCCGTTTGCTAGCGTGCTGGCAAGCACGCCAGCACCGGAGAATCCGAGATTCAAGACTTGATCAGGCCCCGAAAGACTCGCCAACCTGGAACCGGACAAACCGCCTGACCTCGACTGTGTCACCGAGCTGTGCGGCAACGGAGGCCATGTATTCCCTGACGGAGATTTCCGAATTGCGCTTCACGAATCCCTGTTCCAAGAGACACACGGTCTGGTAAAACTTCTCGAGTTTTCCCTGGACAATCTTTTCGACGGCCTGGGGTGGCTTGTTCTTTACGAGGTCCGAGTTGGCGACGACCTCGCGTTCTCGAGCAACAAGCGCCGGATCGAGTTTGTCGCGCGACACTGCCAACGGACTGGCCGCCGCAATCTGCAAGGTTATGTCCTTGACCAATTGTTTGAATTCGTCCCGAGCAACCGTTTCTTCTTTGCCGGCCCCCACTTCGACGAGCACGCCGACCTTTGCGCCCGTATGAATGTACGCCGCCACAAGGCCGTTACCAGCAACCTCAAAACGCTGCTGCCGGGCAATCTTTACGTTTTCACCGGTCTTGGCCACGATTTCGACCCGCAACGGCTCGAGATCAACAGCGGGATTCTCAGCCAACATGCGAGCCACCTTTTCAGCAAACGCCCTGAACGTCTCGTTCTTGGCGACAAAATCCGATTCGCAGTTGATTTCAACCAGCAGACCAACCCGTGCTCCGGGCAGGATGCAGTGGGCGATGACTCCCTCCCTGGTTTCTCTGAGCGCTTTCTTTGCTGCAGTTGCCACACCGCGTTTGCGCAGTATGTCAACGGCAGCTTCCAAATCACCGTTTGCTTCGATCAACGCGTGTTTGCACTGCATCATTCCTGCGTTGGTCATTTCTCTGAGTTTGGCAATAAGAGCGGTCGTGATTTCTGGCATATCAATCCTTAACGAATTCTTCGATGTAAATTACTCTGCACTGCTTTGATGACATTCCCTTGAGGTCATGCCTTGCTGTGTCAAATATCGTTTAACCATTTTGCCCGGCCTGGACAGCTTGCGGTACGGCAGGTTCTGACGATTCGTGCACAGGCAGCGCGGTGGCGGGCGTCTCTTGGACGGGTTCCGGTGCGGCGGGTACTTGCGTCGCCGCAGGCGCGGCTGGCACAGCCTCCGCAGGCTGTTCCTTTGAAACAGTGGCTCCGGCAGGCGCGGGTTGCTCCTGGGCAGTTCCTTTTTTACCGTACTTGGCTTCAAATTCGGCACGAGCCTGAGTTATTACCTGCCCAATAACGCTCAATATCAGACGCACTGACCTTATCGCGTCGTCGTTGCCGGCAATTGGGAAGTCGATAATGGTTGGGTCGGTGTTTGTGTCCACGATGGCCACAACGGGTATTTTCAGGCGACGAGCCTCGGCCACGGCGTTGTGTTCGCGGCGCACGTCAATGACAAACAAAGCGCTCGGATGACGCTCCATGTTCCGAATCCCATCAAGGTTCTTGATCAAACGAGCCAGTTCCCGGCGAAGGCGAGCGCCTTCCTGTTTTCCAAAATGATCAACAGTGCCGTCGGCGACGAGCTTTTCGATCTCGCGGAGTCTGCCCATCGAACGCTTGATCGTTTTCATGTTTGTCAGCGTTCCGCCCAGCCAGCGTTCAACCACATAAGGTTGGCCACAAGCTTTGGCAGTCTCCTTGACGGCTTCCTGGGCTTGTTTTTTGGTTCCAACGAACAAAACCTGGCCGCCTTCAATCACCTTTTCGCGGAGAAAACTGCAAGCCGTTTCAAGCTGCGTCAGTGTCTTGGTAAGGTCGATGATGTGAATGCCATTCCGGGTATCAAAAATGAACGGCTTCATCTTCGGGTTCCACCGCCTCGTTTGATGACCGAAATGAACGCCAGCTTCGAGCAACTCTTTAATGCCGATAGTAATCACAAGTTTTCCATTGGTTAACAGCGCGTGCGGCTAACCGCCACACACGCCATCCCGCGGAACACGGGATTCAATCATGTTCAATGTTGTTGTGGCCCCCGGTGCCACCCGGACACCGGAATTATGGCCGTTCCGCACCCGCCGCCCGGCAACCGCCGGGCAAGCGGAACAGAGAGGCTAACACAGATTCGGAATCCTGCAACTCCATTTTTCCGACCAGCCCGCATATTTCGCGGCCCGGCGCAGCCGCAACCAAAGTTGCTCGGTAGGCAACGCCCCCGGCTCTTGCACAACCCGGACCTTCAGCCACGCCGGGCTGCCTTGCCACAGTCAGCAATCATTCATATTTGCGAAGATTTTCACGCCACGAGTGCTCAGTTTCTCTGTATCTGCTTCTCTGGCCGTCAGTAAGGCAGTCACAATGGTACGGCCTTTGGCAGTGAGCTGGATAAGGTGACAGGCTCGCAGTTTGGGTTTTGCCCCCTGATCGCGGCATGACCCCAAATTGCCCCTTGTTCCAATCGGCGGCTGCCGCAGTCTCTGGAGGAACCCCGCGGATGCAGATATGGGGACAGGCACTTTGTTTTGTACGTCATGCCGATATGGTTCCAGGCACGTTGCTTGCGCATACGAACAAAGCGGCAGCAAGCTGCCGCACTCCAAACGCTTCGCGCCTACCAACGCCCACTGCACTCTCGGCAGCGCGTGACAAACCAATTGGGACCAGCGCGCTTTTCCTCGCGACTCCGTCTTCAAAGAAAAGTGCTCTGATTAAGTCCCCACTGGCCTCGCCGCTGCCAGAAACTCCCAACCACATGTAACTCTTCCGCCTAAAGGCGGGACCCGAACAGCCGCGGGGGTGGCATAGCTGTGCGCGCCGGAGACAACAACGACGGTTGGGAGCGCGGCCGTCCTCGGCCGCATCAACCCAGCCCCCCGATCTTATACCCATTTCGGTCGTCCCAATCCGGCGCCCAAACGCCCACCGGCTGGGGATGCACGAACAACGTGTCTGTCCCCATATCTGCATGCGCGGGGTTTCCACACGGACTTCAGCAACCCAGGATTAGAATAAGGGACAATTCGCGGACCACCCCGCAGTCCGAGGGCAAAACCCAAACAACGAGCCTGTCACTTTATCCGACTCACTCCCAAAAGTCGCAATGTGGTGACCGCATTAATGACTGCCAGAGAAGGAGATACGGAGAAATTGACCGAAGTCGCCGCCTGAAAACTTTCGCGAATATGAAGTACTGTTCAATATAGTGATATACCCTGAGCAGTCTGCGAAACGGGTGTCTTCAGGAAATCAAGGAATATGCGGGCTCCGGAAATCTCGCGGGAATCAAGTCTTTGCGTGTCTTGAGCCGGTCAGGCGGTGAGGTTTCCGGGCTGATAACGAAAAAATTTTCAACTAAATCGTAAGAATTGGGCATCAAATCGCGAATACATAATATGAGAGCAGTGCTTTTGTCCGCAACGGCTTTGGGGACAAGCCCGCAGCGGCTGGCAGTCGGCTAATGGCCGGCTGCCCTGCCCACAAGCGAAACGGAGGACCGGCGCGGTCGTCGGCGGCGCCGGTCCTGCCATTTCGAGGCAGGCCCGGGAATCTCACCGGTTCATCGACACAGACTAAACTACGTGCCTGACACCGGTTGCTCGCTCAGCACTGTTCCGATCTGCAACGGCCCAAGTTCAAAGGTAACAGTCTCGCCTTCGGTTCCCAAATACCCGCCCCAGCCGACGCGGATGTCCCGGACACGTTTCAAATCCAAAACGCCGTCGCCGGGTTTTGACCATCCCGCACGCTGGAACTGGTAGATAGGGACGATCGAGCGTTGGTTGCCGGAAGAACCGAGTGACCGGCCGGTGTTTGCGATGTAATCTTCGCCACCGTCCTCACCAAGAATAACAAGCAATTGCGTGGGCGTTTTCTGACCCTCCGGCACCCGTGAATCAATGACCAAGCAATCAGCCGCGGACAGATCGTGCATGTTAGTCTGCTGCAGGTTGACGAACAGAAAAGTATCAACGTTGCTCTTCTGTATCTTGCCAGTCGCTTGAAAAGCAAGGAGTTCGCCGGGCGCTCCAACAACGTCGGGCTTCAGACCAGCGGACACGAATTCGCCCTTGATCAGGCTGGCAGTCCCCGGAGGCAGCGGACGCAGCAAGAGGTTGGGGATTTGACCGGACTTGGCCGGTAGCCGGCGAGGCACACGCGCCGAGCTGAATCTTGCAAATGCGGCTCCGTATGGTTCGAGTTTCAACGCAAAACCGGCGGCCTTGACCCCCGCGGTTTTGCCTCCGGTTGCAGGGTCCAAAAGTTCGCCCGTGCCCTCTGCTGAGACACTGACTTCGCCTGACCACGGCCGTGGGCTGTCGTTGATGATGAACCACACGTGGCTGTCATTCACGTGCCGGTGAGTGACGCGAATCGGCGATGAACCGGGCACAACTCGAATGTCCGGTTCCAGAAGCCCGTTCAAGACCAGGGGCAAGAGACTCTCAGAACCAACCGGCAGGAATACGCCTCCGCCGCCTGCGGGGTTTGCTGTGACGCTTTGTTGTTCTCCCGGATCGCCAAACAGCTCACGGGCCATGCGTTGGACCGCAGCCGATGGAAACTCGTTTTCGCTGTTGGCCGGCAAATCCCCAAGCGCGACCACCACCCCGCCCATGCGCACAAAACGGCCAAGTTTGTCCCACGCTGCCATCGGGAGTGTGTCCACGCCCGGCAGTATCACCACGTTCCAGCGCAATTTGCCGTGGACGAGACAATCCTGTTCGATTTGTGCTTCGGCCAGAGCGCGCGAATCAACCACAGCGAAATCTCGCTGGTGAACAAAAAGGCTTTCAATAGTCGCCCGGTAAATGCTCTCGATTCGACTGGCCCGGGGCGCCTCGTTTGCCCAGTGCCGAGCAGGAGTGAACTTTGTCCACAAGCTTTCGGCCGGGTAAAGCACTGCGATCTGCGCGACCTGATGTCCGCCGCGCAGGGTTCCACAACATCGCCCAACCCAGTCGTTGATGCGCTGTAATTGGTCGTCTGTGAGGTCGGTGAAGCTGTAATAGCTGGTGATGCAATTCACACCGGCAACGATCTGCCGATTGCACGTGCCGCGAATCTCGCTTTCGTTGACGATTCGTTTTGGGCGAGAATCGCCAGGGGATCGCCAAACCTGGCCGTGATCCGAAGTTTCGCTCATCACGAGGTCGCGTCCTTCCAGTTCGGCTGCGCTGGCCACCAGCCGCGCGATGAACCACGGCACTTCACCGGGCAGGCTGGTCAGGCAATCGATGCTCGGTGCGTCCAGCCTTCGTACGCATCTGAAGAAGTCGCCGTACAACGGCACGTGTGCAACAATGCTTTCTTCCATGAGCAGGTGGCCCCCGGACGGGATGTTGTGTTGCCGGCACCACGTCTGGATTTGGCCGAAGAAATTCTCCGAAATCAGCTCGCCAACAGTGAGCCAGAAATCATAACGGTGCTTTTGTGTCAAAGGACCGGCATCGACGAACAAGGCCGGAATCACGGTGATGTCCAGCGCGTATCCACGCCGTTTCTGGAACTCGATCGGCAAGTTCGGCGCCCACGGCAACGGGCGGTACGGCATTGGCTTCAGAAAGCAGCTCATCAGTGAAGGTTCGTCAGTGAACGTCGCCATGAACCATCGGCCAAGGTCCGAGCCCAGTTTGTCAGCGTACCGCTGGTGTGTGACCTGAACGAATCGCGTGGTGGGTTCGGGCATGAGCAGGTTGATGTACGGCATTTTCTGCCAGAGGTTTCCGTCGGCGTGCGTCCCTTCATACAGCCGGTCCTCGGTTACGACCATTGCCAGCCACCGGCCCTGAGGGGCCTGCCATTGGAGTCGGCCGTCCCTGATTTGCGCGGACAAATCTTTTTGCGTTTCAGGGTCGATCCGCCCGTCACGAACCTGGAAACCCGCGGCCAGGAGCACCTTTCCTGGCGGAACTGCGAAATCAACCATGCCGGTTTCAGTCTCATGGTGCATTTCGAGAAGGCCGCGGGCTTCCCACTCGGGATGGTCGCGCAAGACAAGACCGCCTGCGTTGCCTGAAGGGTAGCCGCGCTCGTCGTACAGCCAGAGCGCCAATCCGGATTCCCTTGCGCGTTTCACAGCGCGCACGAAAGCCTGCCATTTGGGTTCGCTTTCGAGGTATTGGTCGAAAGACACGTTGCAAACAACGCCGCCGAAACCCTGTTGCTGGAGGCGGGCGATGAGCTGGTCCTGCGCCTCGTGGCTGTCAGGCCAACTGTGAATGATTTTCAAAATCCGGGTTTCAGATGCTGGATTGGCGAAATCGAATGCCTCGCCGGTTTGGGGATGCGCTCCGGGCAAAAGCCAAACGAGCGCGGACCACACCGCCAAGTGTACAATGAGCTTTTTCACGGCCGACACTCAAAGCCAGTTTGTCAATTCAGTCAATTTTTTCGGGGGGGTGAGGCTTCCTCGTGCACACTCTGGTGCGCGGTAATGCACCAAACGAAGACGCAACGCCCAAATAGAGGGACAGGCTCGTTATTCTGTCTTGCATGCTTTCATGGGCGACAGGGCGCGATGTCCCTGGCGCGTTGTTAGGAGCGCGGCCATTCTTGGCGGCACCCAACCGGTGTATGTTCGGGCGCCAGCTTTACGTGATCGAAACGGGTCGGACGACCGGTCATCGGGCCGACGCGGTCGAGGACAGCCACGCTCGCTGCATGTCAGAGATGTTCCGACTTCATGCGGGCGGCTTACATGTGGTTTGCAGAGCACATCGGCGCATCCGGTGTGCGTCAAATTGGCACGCACGGAAAGCCAGATTGAAGGCATGGCTGTATCTGGCGGGCCGTGAGATTTCCGAGTTGGGAGTTGTTCAGCGTTTTCGTTTTGATTTGTAATAGGGATCTAGCGGATAGCACCCGCTGATTTCGCCTTTGCGCGGGGCGGTTGTGCACATGCTGAACGTGCGGCAAATCTGTTTCGAGTTCATCGATCCTTTCTTCAGGGCGTCAGAAAGCATAGTTGGGTAGGCGAGAATGGCCCTGCCTAGCCCCACGATATCGGTCCAACCCTTGCGCAGCACGGCTTGCGCGACGTGTGGCAGGTAATCTTGAAGATACGTGTAGGCAGACCCGATCAACACCATTCCCGGCGGCGCCTGAGTTTTGAGCTGCCGTGTCACGTGAATGTGTCTGGCCACGCCGACCAGCGGGTCTTCGGGCGGTTGATAAGCGTCAGATGGCGGAAAGAGTGCAGGTCGTTGTACGTGCGGGTTGTAATAGGGCGATCCGCCGGTGACGTTTAGCATCTTTATTCCGAGTTCCCCACATAGTTTCAGGAAAGCAAAACTCTCTGTCAGATCAGGCTCGACCGGGTTCGCATGGTTGATGGCGAACCCGTATTTGTATGGCAAGCACGATTGAAAATCATCCGGGACACCCGGGCCGGGGCGTCCGGAGGCGTCTTGGGGCGGGTCCGGGTGGTAGGGCACCGTGTCGAACGCGCTCAACCGCACGGCAAGATCAATTCTCACCCCTGCGGCGCGAATTCCGGCAACTATTTCACGCAGTGGCCGTGAGCGGTTTTCGAAGCTGCCGCCGTACCGGCCCGGGCGCGTGTGTGCTGCGAGTATTTCGTGCAAGAGATAACCGTGGCAGTGCTTAAGGTCCACAAAATCTGCCCCGACATCCGAGGCTATTCGAGCAGCGCGGACGAAGTCCTCGATGATCGCCTGAATGTCGGGGTCGCGCAGAATCTGGGAGTCATCGGTCACGCCTGTCCGATGGTCAAGCAACGGATGCCGGAAAGCGACTTGGGGTTCCGGCCGCCGGTTGTCATTGGGACGGCAAAAACGCCCCGAGTGTGTGAGTTGAAATCCTACGACGAGGTCTTCATCGGTACCGTGGAGCTCTCGATGAGCTTTGCGCACTATGGTGACCAATTCAGCAAGACTTTTCTTGTTGGCGTCATTGATTACGAGCTGGCGCGGGTTGGCGCGGGCGTCCATGCGAACCGCCATTGCTTCACCACCGAAAATCAGTTTCGCTCCGCTTTCGCCAAACCTGCGCCATCGGCGCCGTGTATCGTCTGTTGGTGCGCCTGTGGGCGTGCCGTCCCATCCTTCCATTGGTTGTGTGGCCCACCTGTTTCCAATCCTTCTTCCGTTGATCAGGACATTGGCGACCGGTTGTGCAAGAGGCGACGCTGTTTCTGTGAGGATCGAATCGTCTGCGGGCAGGTCGAGACCAAGTGCGGCAGCATGTTCGCGGAAAACCTCGATGGACTTGAAGGAATTGATCTGTGGATATGGGCGCGTTGCACTCATTGGCCGAGTTTACCAAGGCTCAGCGCAGCCGCAACTGCCAGCCCGGAAATGTTACCGGAATGAAGCTTTGGGTTTCTTGGTCTGGCAAGGCGGTTAGATTTCCGGGCCAATGGCGGCGGGGTTGGTCCACGCCTTGCGCGGTGTCGTCACCGCGGCGTGTCAAAGGGATCAGCTTCCACACGGCAAGAGCACGCCATCGGCAGGGTGTGGCATGTGCGGTTGTTCGGCAGTTGGCCTGTCGCGCAGTTCGAGGATCAGAAGCACCAACGAGAGATTGCGGAGTGAAACGTTGCGGACCGCAAACCGGATGATGCTTTTTGCAGGGTCGATCGAATTGTCCAAGATGATTGTGTCGCCGCCTTCAAACAGTTTGGACTCCTGCCAGTCATGGCCGAACACAGTCACTTCCGCCCTGAGGAATGAATGGTCGATCCAGCCTCGATCTTTCAGCATCAGGATTTCCCTGATATGGGCTCTTGCGAGTTCGGGGTTGTCTTTGTGTGCGGCCAACTCCTGTTCAACATCGTCAAAATCAAGGAACCATTCCTCAGGCAGCCATCGTGGGTACGGCAGGATGTGGATGAACTGGGCCTTGTCTTCGGGATACATGGGTTCGAACTGGAAGATGGCAAGGTCTGGCGGTGTAACAGCGCCGTGCTGGAGCACGACGATGTTGTTGTAGAGGGTTGCGGGCTCGTACATGACGGGGACAGGCCTGCCGTTTTCGTCAAACCCGATAAGCATCTCGCCGGTTTCGGGACCAACTGCCAACCTTGTATTGTACCGCCCATAACGCCGCCTGATGATTGTGACGCCTTCTCGGTCATAGGACGGTTGGGGATCGTCACCGATATTGATGGTCGGGTGACTGACTTCTATTTGAGATTCGTCCTTGGGCGAGAAATCCTTGATGATCTGTGTGACCGGATCTTTCAGTGTGAAATCCACACTGCGGCGTTTATCGTCGATGGTGAACAGTGAATGCATGTAATCAGCAGGCATTACGGTGACATCGCCAAATTTGGGTCGAATGTACATGCCGGTGTTTGTGTTGGCGTTCCATTCTCCATGTTCGAGTATATATGAGCGGGCGGCTTCCTGGCCCTGTGACGTCAATATGGTCGAGACCCGTTCGATCACGGATTGATCTTTTGAGAAGTACACAGCTTTGTTGTCGCTCAGGTATGCTGTGCGTTCCACCGACGGGTGGCTGTGCATTTTCTGCACGTACCCGGGTTTGTCCTCGGCAAAGGTCACGCCCAAGCCATCAGAAAACCGGCGTTTCTTGCTGAACCCGAAATACTGCCGTTTCCAATCCGCCAACCACGGGCAAGGGATTCGCGGGTTCTTCAAGTGGCGGAAGGGTATCCGGCCGAACGGTTCATGGTTCAAGAAAAAGAATGATTCGCGGCCTGCCGCAACGCCACGTTGTCCAAGGACTTCCAGAAACAACGAGAGGAAACTGTTGCGCGCGCCAGGGCCATTCAAGAAGCATTTCTTGAGCTTGCTCAGGACCGACTTTGAGTTGTCTGGGTCTGCAGATTGGAAAGCGCGTTTTATCCGATCACGCCGCGCTTCCAAGACCCTGACATCATACATGTGCGTGTCACCGTGGTTTCGATAGAGTGAGTTGAGTTCGTTCTCGAGTTTTTCGAGTTCATCCAATAGAAGATCGAGTGTTTTGCAGAAACCAGAACCAGCTTCGGAGTTAAACCACTCGACGACAGCAAGGTGTTCCGGGGCATAAGCGCAGATGAGCTTCCCTGCAAGGCGCCCGTCGCGGGCCGCTGCCCGGTACAACAACAGGTCGGCCTTTAGAAGCTCGTATTCGGTTCTAAGAAGCTTGTACTGGCTCACAAAAGGTTCCTGTCCGAGCAGGTGAAAAAGCCGGATTGCAACAGCAAAGCCGAAGGCATCCGATTCAGCATCCCACTCTTTCTCAACAAACTTTCGCCGGAATATGAAATTGGGTTCGCCTGGTGAGCCGGGGTAGTAGCGGACGGCATCACAGTCAAGGTGCTCAGCCACAGAGACGATTAGCGCGGATTTGTTGTTGGGGCTGGCGCACAGCCGACGCCACCGCCCAGCAAGGTCCACGTCGTTGAGCGCAAGTCTTTCGATTTGGCCCAGGGCGGCTTCAACTAGCGCTGTCAGGTTGATCCCTTGAGGTCTGATGCTTTCCACGCGGCATGCGCCGTCGCTTCGTAACTCAAGCAGACAGTCGAGGTCTCGATCGACAGTGCCTTGAATCTCGGAAAACCGGCGGAATCCGAGAAACAGATCGTCCGGGGACTTTTTGTGACTGGCCGACGGAGTAGCCATAACAACAGAGATTAGACACGAATCTGGCCTTGGGCACAACCAAAGAAACTACGTGCCTGTCCCCATATCGGCATCTGGTCGCGGGTTTCCTTGGCCCGGAACTCTCACCGCGAGACCATACCAAGAAGCCCAAAGCTTCATTCCGGCGAGATTTAGGGGCTGGTTGGCTAAGATTTCGCGCGAATCGGGGCAGGCTCACGGGGAGCATGAAATGCACCATGCTAAATGACCTGTAGCCTCGCGCTTGCAAACAGGGCGGTTCAGCAATACTTTGTCGGGCGCAATTGTCCGAGCCAAGACCGACATGTTGGTCTTGGCCTTGGACAATTGCAGGGGTTGACAACCTGGACAGTGGTCTTTACCCTGCGCTGCCTGACCTGAGGGATGCTGCCCGGCGGCGATGCTGCCGCGCATGGCGTCCGGGTCATAGAGAGGAAGTGAAAAACGATTGACCGAGGTAAAACTTAAGAAAGGCGAACCCATTGACAAGGCGTTGCGCCGATTGAAGAAGAAGGTTGACCGCGAAGGGATTCTCAAAGAAGTGCGCAACCACAGGCACTATGAGAAGCCCAGTGCGCGGCGTCGGCGCAAGATGAAGAACGCCCGGTTTATGGCCATGTTGGCCGCCCGTTACGCGGACATGTAGTCCGGATGCTGATTTTAGCGGGCCGGGTGCTGTGGCAAGACAGCCTCGGCCTTTTTTTGTCATGTACGCCCTTTCATCCTGTTGGAACTCGAGCCGGCACATCGACGGACGCGCGATGTTGCGCGAGATTCGGGATTTGGGTTTTGAATATGCCGAGCTGAGCCACGGCATCCGGCTGAGTCTTGTCCCGGGCATCCTTGATGCCGTGGACGCAGGTGAAATCAAGATTTGCAGTCTGCACAATTTCTGTCCGCTTCCAATTGGGGTGACACATGCCTCGCCCAATGTGTTCAAGTTCACGGCGCTGGACCCTCGCGAACGCGAAAGCGCCCTCAGACACACGCTGAAAACCCTCGAGTTTGCCGAGCGGGTTCACGCACCGCTGGTCGTGCTCCACCTTGGCGAGGTGGAAATGAAAGAATACACCGACACCCTGATTGAAATGACCGAAGAAGGTCAGCGTGACACGCCGAAATACCAGCGTTTGTGCGCAGAGGTGGATGAAAGGCGCGAATTGCGAAAGACGCAGCACATCATGTTGGCGTATGACATGCTGCGTCGGATTGCCGAACAGGCTGCAGCCCGGAATATCAAGCTCGGCATCGAAAACCGGGAGGCGATCGAGGAAATCCCGTTCGAGGGCGATTTTCCGTTCTTCTTCAGGGAGTTTGACACAGAGGTGGTCCGTTACTGGCACGACACCGGGCACGCGCAAATCAAGGAGAACCTCGGTTTCATTTCACACACGATACATCTTGAGTCGCTGGCCGGGTTTGTTGCCGGTTTTCACGTGCATGACGTCGAGTTCCCTGCTCATGACCATCGTCCGCCAGGGCAGGGGACAATCGATTTCGCGGCTTTGAAGCCGTATGTGAAACCCGAGCATCCGAAAGTGCTTGAATTGCATCCCAATTTGCCATCCGAGGCTGTGCTCGCCGGCCTCGCCCATATCAAATCGATCTGGGGCGAGTCTTAAGCTCAGGGTGTTAAAGTGGCCAAAGCTCGCTCCAAAATCCCGAACCTTATTCTTCGAGTTGCGATCTGCGTCATTCTGCTTGGATGGGTTTTCCATCAGATTTTCGTCGGCGAAGGGCGGCTTGCATGGGAACGGGAAGGAGGGGCATGGGATTCTCTGAGCCGAGAGGCCCAATGGCGAATTGCATGGACTCGCGGGCCCGAGGAGCTGTGGCAAGTGTTGGCCCAGGTTCGACCTGATGCGGCGTTGGTATCGCTTGTTTTCATGGGGGTAACAATTCTGATTGGGGCGCTGCGGTGGCGCATGGTGATGCGCGTTCAGGGGCTGGACCTGTCGTTTGGGCGGGCGGCTGAGATTTCGCTTGTGGCGCATTTTTTCAATTCGTTTCTGCTGGGCTCGACAGGCGGAGACCTGATGAAGGCTTATTACGCTGCGCGCGAGACGCATCATTTGAAAACGGAAGCCGTGGCTACGGTGTTCATCGACCGTTTTCTTGGGCTGCTTTCGATGCTTGCGTTTGCATCGCTGATGATGCTGCCGAACCTGAGTCTGATGGTCAGCCACCGGCGACTGAGCGCTTTGGCCGGCGTGACACTGGCGATGTTGATTGGCGGGCTGCTGGTGGGTGGGGTTGCTTTTCTTGGCGGGGTGTCGAGGACGTGGCCGCGGGCGCGTGACTGGCTCAGGAAACTGCCCAAGGGCGAGGTGATCGAGCGATCCTTGGAAGCGTGTCGGCGGTTTGGTCGTGACCGGCGAACGCTGGTCAAGGCAACCGGGCTGTCGATGCTGTTGAATCTTGCGTGTGTATTGCAGATATGGTCGTTGGCTGGTGGTCTTGGTCTCCAAGTAAATGTGATTGGTTTGTGTGTGATTGTGCCGGTGGTGATAACCATCTCGGCCGTGCCGGTGACACCGAGCGGACTTGGGGTGCGTGAGAATCTTTATGTTTGGCTTCTGGCGGTTCCGGAGTTGGGGGTTGAAGCGAAACAGGCGCTGTCGCTCTCACTGCTGGCGTATGCTGGCAGTCTCTTTTGGAGTTTGCTGGGGGGGCTGGTATATGTCACTTTCAGAGAACGGCACCATTTGAGCGAGTTGGTTGCCGAGAATTCAAACCTTGGCGACTGACAGCGCCATTGTTGCTTTGCGGGCCCAGGAGTCTCACTGAAATGGCGGTCTGGGTACATTGGCTGTCGGCCGGCGCGATTATCGGGCTGGGATTCAGAACGCTTGAATGAAACGCACGCCAACATCGGAGCTTTACACACTGGCCAAAGCGGTGGTTGAAAAACTGCAGAACGCCGGTTTTGAGGCTTACCTTGTCGGCGGATGCGTGCGGGACATGATCCTGGAACGAGAGGCTGGGGATTACGACGTGGCAACGTCGGCCCAACCACACCAGGTGGAAGCCTTGTTCGACCGGACCATACCTGTGGGGCGGCAATTTGGCATTCTTGTCGTGGTGTTCGGAGGCGCGCAGTTCCAGGTCGCCACTTTCCGAACCGAATCGGATTACAAGGACGGTCGGCGGCCTGACCGAATCGCTTTTTCGGACGCGCGAGCGGACGCGATGCGCCGCGATTTCACGATCAACGGGCTTTTCTACGATCCGGTGCGGGAACAATTGCACGATTGGGTTGGCGGCCAGGCTGATCTGACGGCCCGGCTTGTCAGGACAATAGGAAATCCAACCGAGCGATTTGGTGAGGATCATCTGCGGCTGTTGCGCGCCGTGCGTTTTGCCGTTGAATTGGATTTCGAGATTGAGGATCGAACGCTCGATGCCATTCGTCTTTTGGCGCCGCAAATCAACAGAATCAGCGCCGAACGCATTCGGGCCGAGCTCCTCAAGATTTTCCGTCCTCCACACGCCGCGCGCGGACTTGTTTTGTTGGAAAGCACGGGGCTGTTGCGGGAAGTCTTGCCCGAAATCGCTGCTTTCACGTCGTGCGAACAAACGCCGGCTTATCATCCTGAAGGGACTGTTTTCGAGCACGTCCGCCGCATGCTATCGATGCTGTCTCCGGACTCGCCTGAATCTCTCGCGTGGGCCGTTTTGTTGCACGACGTCGGAAAACCGCGCGTGGCATCCAAAGACGAAGTCACCGGTGAAATACACTGTTACGAGCACGACAAGGTCGGCGCCGAGATGGCGGAGGCGATTCTGACCCGGCTGCGTTTTCCGAGAAACCAGATCGAGGAGATCGTTACCGCGGTGCGATACCACATGCAGTTCAAGCACGCGCGGGAGATGCGCAAGTCAACCATCAGAAGAATCATGGCAAGACCCACTTTCAGGCTCGAATTGGAACTGCATCGGCTTGACTGCCTTGGCTCTCACGCTGAACTGGACTGCTACGACTTTTTTGTTCAACAAGCCGAAGCGCTGGCCAACGAACCTGTTCTTCCTCCGCCAATTGTTTCTGGGCACGACCTGATCAAACTCGGGATGAAACCCGGGCCGGCAATGGGCGCGCTGTTGGCGGAAATCAGGGAACGCCAGTTGGAAGGGGGGTTTAAGGACCGCGCCCATGCACTTGCATGGGCAGCGGCGAAGGTCTCACAATCAACAGCGTCAATCGATTCTGGCGCCACGGATTCTGGTCTGGAAAACCGGTGAGTTGACTCCCGCACTTTTGCGGGCTCAGCGCGCAGACCCGGGCACTTGACTCAAGTATTAGCCCGCATATTTCATACCCAAAGTAGTCAGCAAAGCGCGTCTCTTGTGAAGAATTCACAAATATGCGGGCTTCAGGAAACCTGCGCCCCACCCAACAAGGAGAGAAATTCTCTACAGTGTGTTCGAACCGGCGCTGTCGAAGTCCGCTGCCTCAGACTGGCCGAGACCAGCTCTGGGAATCGAGATTCTCTTGTGTGGGCGCGGGTTTCCATGACCGGGAAATCTCACCGGATTGAACGCATGTGAGCATGTGGGGCGTTTGCCGGTGAGATTTCCGGGTTAGTCGGTCAATTCCGATCCTGCGTCTGCGTTCCACTTTGAGGTTGACGCGAGCCGGTTTCGGGAGGCTCAGGTTTGGGGAAATCGGATGCGCTCTTGATCCGGACTCCTCCGCTGACGGAAATCGTTCCGTCTTCATTGGCGCGGAGTTTGGGCCGGGTTTGGGTGTACTGGTGTGTTTGTTGGGCCAGCAAGTTCCCGTCCGGGTTGACTTGCACATAAGTGAATGTGCGCGCCCCGGTTTGAAACAGGACGTGCAGATTAGCGTTGCGGTCCAACTGAGCCTCTGGATGACTGAACGCCAACATCGGGCCGATCGAAATGAGCTTATATACTCTCGTTTCACCCCGATTACTGACCCGGACGTACAGTCTGCTTTGATTCTGGTTGAGCGACTGGATGAGAGCGTACTTTCGGACTTCGAGTCCGCTGGGTTGTGTTCCCTCTTTTGGTGGAACGCCAAAATCCTGCTCCCAGATTTTGGCGCCGGATGTCACCAATACCTGCTTCGACTTGCTGGTCAGTTCGAGGCCAAGCTCTGGAATCCGGACTATGGCCGTGACCTGATAACCGCCGGGCCTGCCCACGTTGAAATACGGCTCCAAATCGAGCCATCTGGTGCCCCTTGCAGACGAAGGAACCTCGAATGGCTCAACCACCGGCAATTCGCCAAGTTTTTCAACCACAAACCCTTTTTCCCCTTCCACCGTTACCTGAAGCCAGTCCGGGTCAGCCCCCAGTTTCAACGTTTGCCCGGAGAAATTGGTCACTCGAACGCCTACCAGCATTGATTCGCCTGCGAGGTATTGGTCGCGCTCTAGCACGACCTCCACCGTCACCTGTGCGGCGGCGTGAAATGCAATCAAAAAAAAGGCCAGAACCCTTGCCAACCGGTGTCTCATTGCGTTCAATCTACGACTCTGTGCTTTGATGGCAAGCTGCAAATCCGCCATCTGAGGTCAAGGACAGCGCACCCGCATTCTGGGTTGTCAACTTGTGAAGAAGATGTTAACAACCTCGGAGAGCATGCAAGCAACAGCGCCAACCGCAGTGTCTGAGCTGCGCGATTCGTTCGTGGTCTTCCGGAACAGCCAGGGCAACGAAGCGCGCGGCACGTTACTTCGCCTGACGCGTTATGTCGCGGTGTTCGAAGTCTATAATCCGTACAGCATCGTTCAGTTGTCTGAGGTTCTGAACGACTGTCGAATTTTCATGGCGGACCGGCTGGTGTACTCGGGCCGGGCCATTGTCAGCAGCCTTGTCAATACCGGTATAATGCTGATTTGTGAGGCGGAGCTCGACGAATCGTGGCTTGAGGTCGATCTTTTTGCGCCTTTGACGGAGCCGGGCAGGTTGCGGAGCGAGTTCGCCGAGTTTTTGAAGGAATGGAACAGGGTCGGGCAAATACTGCCCGAATACAAGGTGGCTGTGGCGGACCTTCAGACATATTTTGTTGATTTGCGGCGCTGGCTGGAACAGGTCGAATTGAGCATCCGTTCTTCGCCCACGGGCGAACGCGGCTTGATGGAAAGGGATGTGATCGACAATTTGCGCGATGACGTGTTGCCTTCGATAGACCGGCTGTTCAAACGCTTCGAGGACGTGGCGGACGTGGTGCATCCGGACCTGCAGCCTTTGCATCGAACCTACGTGAAACGGCAACTGCACCCGTTGGTTCTCTGTGCACCGTTCGCCTACAGAACATACCTCAAACCTCTCGGATACGCCGGGGACTATGAGATGGTCAACATGATCCTGCGCGACCCGCACGAAGGCAGCTCCCTTTTTGCAAAAATGTTGAATGTTTGGCTCCTTGCCCAGCCTTCCGCCGAAGCACACAGAAACAGGGTGAAATACCTCGCAAACATGCTTGACACGGAGGTGGGCAGGATCGCCGCTACTGGACGAAAAGCCAAGATTCTGAATCTCGGCTGCGGCCCGGCCGGGGAAATTCAGTCTTTCCTGACCCATTCGGCCGTGGCCGACCACGCAGAGTTCTCGCTTCTTGATTTCAACGACGAAACTCTCGATTACGCTAGGAAAGTGCTGGAGTCGCTCAGGCAGCGGCATCACCGCGGCACAGTCCTGAATTTTGAAAAGCGGTCCGTGCACCAGATTCTGAAGGATTCCTCACGAAGAGTGGAACTCCCCCCGGACCGGCAGTATGACCTGATCTACTGCGCCGGGCTTTTCGACTATCTATCTGACCGGGTATGCAAACGTCTGATGGACCACTTTTATGATTTGCTCGGGCCGGGCGGCCTGCTGGTGGCGACCAACGTTGATTCGTCAAACCCGAACAGAAACAGCATGGATTTCATTCTTGAATGGCACCTCACATACAGGGACAAAATGGAGATGGCAAGACTTGCACCTGGCGCTGCACCCACTGAGCATTGCCTTGTGAAGGCCGACCCAACTCAAGTCAACATTTTCCTTGAAGTGCGCAAGCCATATGCCTGATCCCGGAACAGTACAACCAACGTCCCTTGACAGAGACGCGGATTTTCAGCGTGCTTTTGCTGAAAACGAGCGCGAGGTCAGGATGCAGACAGGCCAGCTTGCGTGCCTGCTCGTGGTGGTCCTGATGCCCGCTGGTGTGTTGCTGGACACAATGCTGTACCCGGAGTTTCTTGGGCGATTCTTTCTTTACCGGGTGGCGTCTGTTGTACTTGTTTCAGTCATCTGGTTCCTGCACAAGACCGAGTTTGGCAGGAAACACTATCGGTTCATCCAGTTGTTCATTGTTTATATTCCGTGTTTGTTCATGACCATGATGATCTGGGACAGCCACAGGCCGGATTCTCCATACTATGCCGGGCTGAACCTGGTTTTGCTGGCCATCAGCGCGGTTGGTCACTGGCCTCTGTTGGAAACGGTGTTGTCGGTGGCCGGCGTGATCATGATGTACCTGTTGTTTGCGCTTGCTCGTGTTCTGTTTACAGGGGTCAGTGAACCGGGCGTCACGTTTGGCAGCAACGTTTACTTCCTTGTTGTAACGGGCATCATCGTCACCGCCGGCAACATCATGTACAATCGACTGGCGTTCCGGGAGTTCACGTTGCGATTCGAACTTGACCGCAACCGCAAGAGACTTGCCGACGCGCTCACCGAGCTTGAGAAAACCAATGAACGCCTTGTCGAACTTGACCGCGTCAAGAACAGGTTCTTCGCCAACATCAGCCATGAACTTAGAACGCCGCTGACATTGCTGCTGTCGCCCTTGGAGACGCTGTTGCACGGGCCACAGCGCTCGGTGAACGACACCCAGGTGCGGGAATGGCTCAACACAATGTACGTGAACGGCTTGCGCCTTCTCAAGCTCATCAACGACTTGCTCGAACTGGTCCGGCTGGAAGCCGGAAAGGTCGATGTAGTGCGTGAACCGATTGATTTGGAAGGATTCCTGCGTGGTTTGACATCGGAGGTGAAACAGCTTTCACAAGACAAAAGGGTTCGGCTTTTCACACTGGTAAGTCCCGACCTCGGTCCCGTTATGGCTGACCGGGGCAAACTCGAGAAGATCGTATTGAACCTCCTGTTCAACGCAATCAAGTTTACCCCTGCGGGAGGCCGCGTCGAAATCAGCGCAAGACGCGATGGCGATCAGGTTTTGCTGAGCGTCAGCGACACCGGGGTGGGCATTCCACGTGACAAGCAGCAGTTCATTTTCAGCAGGTTCTGGCAGGCTGACTCTTCGTCGAGCAGGAAATACCAGGGCGCAGGCATTGGATTGGCGCTTGTCAAAGAGCTTGTTGAAGCGCAGGGCGGAAGTGTCAGCTTCGAGAGCGAGGTGGGTATTGGCACCACGTTCTACGTCAGACTGCCGTTCCTTCGGGCTGAAGGCATTGCAGCAGAACTGCCCAGAACACCGGGCGCAGAGGAAACGGCCAAAGAGGAGAAAGCCGGAGCGCCCCAGCAGGATGCAACCGCAAAGTGGCTGGCCGACCTGTATCGGCGCGCTGAACTGTTTCCGTCCATACCGTCAGTGCGTGAGAGTGTCCGGCCTTCCGAGATACCTGCGACGGGACCGCAGCCAAAGGTGCTGATAGCGGACGACGAGCCGGACATGCTGCGGTTCTTGCGGTCTCAGTTGATAGGCGAGTATGTGGTGCTGGAAGCGAGCGACGGTGAACAGGCGATTTCCAAGGCCGTTCAGTTCTTGCCTGACGTCGTTCTTTGTGACATGATGATGCCCGAGAAGGATGGATTGCAAGTGTGCCGCGAACTAAGACAGAACGTTGTTACGCAGAGCATACCGATCCTTGTGCTTACAGCCAGGGCTGACGAGGAAACCAAACTTGCGGTTCTCGCCGCCGGTGCGAGTGATTTTCTTGCAAAGCCGTTCTCGACCAGCGAAGTCAATGTGCGCGTGCGCAACCTCATTCGCGGTTACAGGTTCCAGCGCGAGGTGGCGCGCCAGAACAAAGTGCTCGAACAGACCATCCAGCAGTTGAAAGACACTGAAACACAGTTGGTCGCCTCCGAAAAAATGGCGTCGCTCGGCCGCCTCAGCGCCGGCATCATGCACGAGATGAACAACCCCCTGAATTACATCAAGACAGGGTTGTATGTTCTCAGATCAAAAGAAAAGGCACTGCCCGAACACGAGCGGGCAGAATTCGCAGAGACTCTTCGCGATATCGAAGAAGGAATTGGCCGTGTGCAAGCAATCGTGAGCGAGTTGCGCAGGTTCGCTCATCCGCACGCCGGTAAAGAAGAGACCATCGATGTCGAGTCCCTCGTCACGTCAGCTCTGCGCTTTGTCAGCCACGAACTCAAGAATTCAGCGAAGGTCAGGCTCGAGCTTCTGCCGGGTCATGTGATTGCGGGGAACCGGAACAAACTTCTCCAGGTGCTGATCAACCTGCTTCACAATTCAGTTTATGCAATTCAGAAAAAGGGTTATAGTAACGGCGAGGGCGAGATTGAAATCGCCAGCAAGGTGTCTGACAACGTCGATCGAATTGTTGTCCGTGACAACGGAACTGGCATCGAGCCGGAACATTTGAACAAGATATTCGAACCGTTTTTCACCACAAAAGATGTAGGAGAAGGAATGGGCCTAGGATTGAGCATTTGTTACCGCATTCTGGAAGAACACGGCGGGCGAATCGTTGTCAGGAGCGAGCCGGGTCAGTTTGCCGAGTTCACTTTGGAATTGCCCCGCAAGCAAGTTTGAAGAACATCTCACCCCCAAACCAAGAACAGCATGGAGACATTGTACGATTACAAGCGGTTTGCGATTCTCTACGTGGATGACGAAGAGAAATCGCTTAGGTACTTTGTGCGCGCATTTGGCGACCAGTTCAGGATACTCACCGCCACGAACGCCGCCGAGGGATTTGCCATCCTCCAGCAGCACAAGGATGACATAGGTCTCCTGATGACCGACCAACGTATGCCGGGTGAAAAAGGCGTTCAACTTCTTGAAAAGGCACGCCAGCTCAACCCCAGGATAATACGCGTTCTCGCAACCGCTTATTCCGACCTTGACGCCGCTATCCAGGCCGTCAACACCGGCGCCATCTACAAGTACGTAACCAAGCCATGGGAAATCCCTCAACTTGAAGCCACGCTGCGCCGCGGACTCGAGTTCTTCATGGTCCAACGCGAGCGCGACATCCTGTTGCGCGAAAAGCTGACGGTGCTTCACAAGCTTATTATAACTGATCGCCTCCTTGGGCTGGGAATCATTGCGGCCGGGTTGGGCAGCCGCCTCCGGAATGCCCTTTCAGCCGTTGAGAACTTCATCCGGATCGCCCCGCCTCCGACAAACAGCGGTGGCCCTTCTCTGGACGAGTTCCGCGACCCGACTTTTTGGAAGAGCTTGTACGACCACGTCCAAGAGCAGGTCCGCCGCATCGGTGAAATGCTGAAATTGTTGAGCATGACCGAACCCGGGCGGGCGCCTCAATTTGATCACGAGGTCAACCTTTCCGGACTTGTCGCCACGGTGCTCGAGCGGTTCGCCACAAGAATCCAGACCCAGAACATCGCTGTGGAGCACACGACAGCGCAGGATACCCCGAATCTCATGGTGGACATCCAGACATTCGATCGGCTTTTCGATTTGCTGTTCGAGGATGAGCTGCACCATCTCCCGCCCGGAAGCCGCATATGGCTCAACATTCGCAGAGCGCCAGCCAACGACATTGTCGCTCCAGGTGTCGAAATCGAAATGTCCGACAACGGCCCCGGTTTGTCTGAGGAGGCCCTGCGTTCTGTGTTCGACCCGCTGGTGTTGCGCGAAAGCGGTAATCTGGATTACGGCCTTAACTTGATGGCGGCTTATCTGGTCGTTTATCACCACAACGGGCGAATTGAAGTCGGCCCGCGGCGAGAGGGTGGGACGGTCTTCCGGATTTTCTTGCCCGCCAACCCGACCCTCAAAACAGACGCAATGCGCGAGCAGGAATTCCTGAACCGTGTCCTCCTCAACGACACACTTTGGGAACACTTGCTCACCACAGGGTAAACCTTCAGTTCACGCCTTAGCAGCACGGTGGATGACAGTTCTACCCGGGTGATTCGGCCGGAGCCGCACAGCGATGTGGAGGCCGTCCCCTGTGTGTTGTTTGAAGACGACCACATTCTGGTCGTCAACAAACCGCCGGGATGGAACACTCATGCCCCTTCGCCATACGCCGGCGAGGGGATTTACGACTGGCTTCGGAATCGCGCCCCGCGTTGGTCGAATCTCTCGATTATCCACCGCTTGGACAAGGAAACTTCGGGAATATTGATTTTTGGGAAAACCCGCCTCGCAAATTGCTCGCTGACCGCCCAGTTCGAAAAAAGGACGGTGTTGAAGAAATACCTGTTTCTAAGCGACAGACCCGGCCCCCAATCATCCTTGCTTGTTCGCACTGCCATTGTCCGTGAAGGCGCGCGATTCGTTTGCAGACCCGTCGGCGACAGAACGCAGGTGGCCGAAACTCGATTCCGAAGCCTTGGCAGTGTTGGGCGCTTCAGCCTTGTACAAGCCGAACCGCTAACCGGCAAAACACACCAGGTCCGAGTTCACGCCGCCCATGCCGGCTTTCCCGTTCTCGGTGACAAGCTGTACGGCGGCGGTAGGGCACCACGAGTATGCCTACATGCAACGAGTCTGACACTCCACCACCCGGAAACAGGCGCAAGACTGTGTTTCAAATCCGAGCCAGATTGGGACACCGAGCCCGCTTTGGCGCTCAGAACGGCGATGATCGATCCGAATCAAACAAACGCATTTCGTGTCATCCACGGCGCTTCCGACAATTACCCCGGATGGTTCGTAGATAAGCTCGGTGCTTTTCTGTTCTCGCAAAAGGAATTGCCACTGTCACAAACCGAACGACACAAACTCGAAGCCCTCTCAACACAGTTCAAATGCCGTGGCGTCTATCATCAGCAGCTCTTGAAGCATACACAATCGCCCGACAGATCCTCCGTTTCTGCTGCGGTTGTTGCCGGCCACGGCGCCGAAAACAGGGAGACCCACATCAGGGAAAACAGCGTCTCTTATCTTTTGAGATTTGGGACAGGCTGCTCGGTCGGCCTGTTCCTCGATCAGCGCGACAACCGGCGCCGGATTCTTAGAAATCACGTGACGGCCGACTTTCCAGTGTTCGAACGGCCGCCTGCCGAAATGAACGTGCTCAATTTGTTTGCTTACACTTGCGCATTCTCGGTCTGCGCCGCATTGACCGGAGCTCACACCGTAAGTGTTGACCTGTCAAGGAAGCACCTCGAATGGGGACAGACCAATTTCAGACTAAACGGGCTGGATGCCCGTCAACACGAGTTCATGGTCGGCGACGCGTTTGATTGGTTGCGCCGCCTGAGGCGCAAACAGCGCAAATTCGACTTGGTTCTTATTGATCCGCCGACCTTTTCGACATCCAAAACGAGCGGCGTCTTCAGGGTCGAACGCGATTTCGGCAGGTTGGTCCTCGAGACGATTCCTCTCATCGCTGATGGCGGCGTCCTGTTTGCCTCCTGCAATGCGGTTGGGTATGAACCACAACGTTTTGTTCAGGACGTGCTCGGCACAATAAGGCAAAGCCAGGCTGAATGCCTCAAGACCCACTACGCGCCACAGCCTCCTGACTTCCCAACAACGAGCGCACAACCGGCCCATCTAAAGTCGCTCTGGGTGCGCATTGGCAGATCGACGTGAAATGCTGCGCCGCTCGCAGGCCAGAATTTGCCGGGAGCGTGAGCCTTCCTATCCGCCACAGGAGCGCGTGCAATAAAGACCATAGCCCATAGACCGTGGACCGTGGGGACAGCCGCGCTCCCGCCGCCGTTGCCTTTTCCAGCACGCTGGCAGGACCGCGGCGAGCCAAGGGTACGAGATGGGGACAGACACGTAGTTTCAGTTCCCAACCGGTCAACGTTCGGACCCCGTATTCCTGGCCCGCATGTTTCCCAGCCCCGCGTGCCCAGAACCAAAGTTGCCTGACGGGCAAAGCCCCCGGCTCTTCCACCCCCCCGACCTTCAGCCACGCCGGGTTGGGCAATATGCCTTGCGACTCCGTCGCAAGGAAAACCACCCTGATCAACCCCCCAACTGGACGCGCCGCTGCCAGCTTAACTCCCAACCAAATCTAACTCTTCCGCCTAAAGGCGGGACTCGAACGGCCGCGGGGGAACAACGCCACTCGGTTGGCAAACCCGCGGCCCAGTTGAACGTTGCGAGTTGAATGTTGTACGTTGAAAGTTTTCATAGGCTTATCAGCTTGGTCGTCTTGTTGAGAACGTTCAACATACAACGCTCAACTTGCAACGTTCAGAGGTATGACTACTCGATGAATGCTCGTTTCACAGCCGCCTCAAGGCGGGACTCGAACGGCCGTGGGCGCGGCTTCGCCCGATGCGCGGAACAACCCATCGATGTTAGGGTTCCGCTTTTACGCGCAAGACTGAGAGCTTTCCGGTCCTGACTGCGGTACCCCAGCGCTTTGCCCCTGTGCCAAATGGCCACCTGCGGAGCTCCGGACCAACAGCGTGTCTGTCCCCATATGGCCCCATTCGATCTCGCCGCTGATCCCGATGGTTTTTCACCCGCTGCCTCGGATGCACTCGGCGTTGGTATGCGCGAAGCGTTTGGAGTGCGGCAGCTTGCTGCCGCTTTGTTTCTATGCGCAAACAACGTGCCTGGAACCATATCGGCATGACGCCAAAAATAACGTGTCTGTCCCCATATCGGACTGATTGCGACAGGTTTCTTGCCGAATCTTGTCAAGTCGGTTGCCTCTCCTTAAAATTGGGTCTTTGAGAGAGGGTAAATTGCATGGCAGAGAGGGATGACTTGCTTTGGTACGTTGCTCATACGCGGCCGCGGTGCGAGAAAAAGCTGGTCGCGTACTGCGACAGGGAGAATCTGTCAACCACTCTCCCGTGTTATCGAAGCGTCAGGCGATACCGTGGCAAGAAGGTTGTCTTTTACAAACCACTTTTTCCCGGGTACGTCTTTCTCCGAATCTCGCCCGTAAACCGCCAGAAAGTTTATCAGAGCGATTACGTGGCAAACCTACTTGACGTTCCTGATCAGGAACTGTTTTACAGGCAGTTATCAGACATACTTGAAGCCTTGGAGACCGATCTTGAGATTCGCCTCGAGCCCAGGATTGGCCCTGGACACAAGGTCCGCATCAGATACGGCCCACTCCAAGGCATGGAGGCATGGGTCCAAAGCAGGTCGGGTCCATCCGAGGTTCTGCTCAGACTCGATTTCATCGGGCAGGCGGCTGCAATCAGGATCGAAGCTGACGCGCTCGAACTGATCTAGCGAGGCTTCGCCTCAGACCGTCCACGGGTACGGTGCTATGACGCTCAACGGGTTTTCGCCGCTCTCGGGGTTTGGCCCACCTCGCAGCCCGGAAATCGCAATGGAGTATAGGCATTGGTTAATCCGAGGGGGTGGCCGGTGAGATTTCCGGGCCACACACGCAGGGCTTCATTTCTGTGAGATTTCCGGGCCGGAGCGAGTCTGTTTCTTGCTGTTTTTTGGATGTCCTGACAATCCTGCTTTTTCGGCGGCGCTGACTGCCATCTCTTTGGCCCGGTTCAACCATTTGCGAGCCCACACGAACTCGGTTGCTAGGATTGCCAGTCCTGCAGGGATTACGACCGTTGCCGGCCCTGGCAGAACAATCATTGCCAATCCGATGAGCAACACTGTTCCGCCCACTACTGCAATTACGATCCGACGCACAAATCTAAATGTCATGTTGTTCAGCAGGGTGAACCGCCTTGGTTTTCGCGAGTGCGTCGCTTAATTGTTGATCTGCGCCAATGGCAGCGTTCTGCCTTCCAGCACGCCGATGGCATGCGTCAGGATGCCCTGCAGGTATTCGCTTTCGCGCACAGCGTTGCCTGCGGTGTTTACGTGGCCAAGCGCGCGTTGCATGGCGGGCAACGACGGGCGGGCGGATTCGCCGAGTCGGTCAAGGACATTTGCCGCTTGCAATGCGGGCATGGGGTTGGTTGTGTCGCCCAAGACGGCTTCAAGTTCGGCGAGCGCAGTCTCGGTGCGCCCGATACGAGCGAGCGCTTCTGCGACGGCTACTCGGACGGATTGTGACGGATCGCGAAGCCGATTTACCAAGGCTGTCTCGGCTGGGGCTGCTTGTTTTCCCAGCATTGCGCATCCCTGGGCTGCCCACCAGCGAATTGCTTCGCAGGAGTCGGCTAGCGCAGCGATCAACCTTTGCAGGTTAGCGGGGTTTCTTTCGGAAGCAATCACGGCGAGGTCGAAGACCTTCGCGACGGGATACAGACCTGAGCGTGAGGCTTCGTACCCTTCAAGCGAAGAACCCTCCGGGACGAAACCGTTGTCCACGATATCGATTGTATGAGTGCGAAGAGCATTGCGCAATCTGTCGAGGACTTCGCGGTGGCCCGGATCGGAAGCGAGATTCTCGACGTTGTCGGGGTCGCGTTCGAGGTCGTAAAGTTCTTCCGAAGGTTTTTGTCCCCAGAAACGCGCTGTTTCTTTTGTGAGTCTGCCTGCTCGAGCCTCGCGCGCCCATGACTGATAGCCGCGCGCTCGGAACATGTACTCGAGGGGCTGAACGTAAGGCAGGTCTGGCCTGAAATTCCGGATATACAGCCAGCGGCCGTCTGTGACGGACCGCATCATGTCGTACCGTTCGTCCATCCGATCGCGTGTGCAGAACACGAATTGGTTGGTTGTCTTGTTCGGTCCTGCGAAAGGGCGGCCCTGCATGTGTTGTGGTGCGCGCACGCCCGCGAGCGCCAGAACCGTTGGCGCGAAATCGACGAAGCTGATCGGTGTGTTTATTCGTGAGCCGGGCGGTGCCGGTGCGAGATGGCGCCACTTCGGGGGGAAATAGACTATGAGCGGCACTAGGGTTCCGCTTGCCTGAAGGAACCTTTTGCTTCGCGGCAGGACGCCTCCATTATCGGCGTAATAGAAAACGATTGTGTCATCGGCGAGCCCTTCGCGTTCGAGTTCAGCTAGCTTTGCCGCGATCTGCTTGTCCAACAAGGCAAGATGATCGTAGTACCGCGCCCAATCTGCTCTGATCTCAGGAGTGTCGGGTTGGTAAGACGGGACTCGGACGCGTGCGGGGTCGGTGGGTTCAAATCCGAGAGGCACATCCTTTTCTGGGAACAGGCAGCTTTCGTGGGTAACTTCGTGATTGAACACGGCGAAGAACGGCTGTGCGGGGTCACGCCTGTTCTGATAGTGCGCAGTGCGGCTGCATTCGTGCCATGTTTCGGAAAGCGAGATGTTGCTGTTGTAATCGGTCTTGGCGTTGTTCGAGGTGTAATACCCGGACTCGCGGAGGTAGGCGGGAAACCCTTTCATCCAGCTTGGAATCTTGCCCTGGGCGCGCATGTGGTGAGCCGGTCCCGAGCAAACAGCAAAGGTGCCGGTTATCAGTGTGAACCTTGATGGAGCGCAAACGGGCTGCGAAAAGCACCGGGTAAAGAGAACTCCCTCACGCGCGAGCCTGTCAATGGTCGGAGTTCGCGCGAGGGGATTTCCGTAGCAACCGAGCAGGGTTGTGTTGTCCTCGCTCACGAGCCATAGGATATTCGGCCGCTTTTCAGGCGTGCTCGACGCGGAAGCGGAAACCGCGGAAATGATTGCCATTAAGAGCGGGAGCCCGATGAATCTCCGCAGTGTGTTCATTGCTGGGCCGATGGCGGGTGTGCTGTTAACACGCCTGAAAGCGGCGATACTGAACTGTGCAAAACCGATGCCTGATTCTGTCATGGGCTGGTCAATGGCTCTGACCTATCATGTCGAGTGCTTGTTGCGCTTCTTTCGGGTGAGAGGCTTTGATTGCTTCAGCGATTTGCCTGACCGCCGCTGAAGCTTCGGTGCGCACACCTGTGACTCCAAGCTGCTCGACTGCGAGCTTGAGTGCTTCGGGGTGCGCGCAACGTGCCAGCGTTCCGAGGATCAGCTTGCCATCCGTGTCGCTCTTTGCGCTCGCAAAAAGGGCCCGGTACCTGTCAATCAACGTTTGGGTGGGCTTTTGGTTTTCCTCACCAAGGAGGCGAACCAGACCGCGCAAGGCCACGACGCGGCGGGCTTCAGTTTCGGCCTTTCGATAGACTTCTGACAACGGTTCCCATGCCGAGATGTCCGGCCACTCGGCGAGCGTGCGCATGGCTGCCTCTCGCACCAAAGGGTTGGCGTCGGAGAGGCTGGCTTTCACAGCCGCCAGTGCCTGTGAATCCGGGCATGCCAACAGAAGCTTGATCAAAGAAGCGCGTGTCTCGGGTTTGGTTTCGTGCTCGAGAAAGTTGCGCACAGCGGCAGACTGGTCTTCAGCATTATTCATTCGACTAAAAGCTTGTGCCAAAGCGGCCTCGGCGTCATCTCGAGCCTCCTCAACGCGCAAACCTGCGAGTGCCTTTAGGAGGGCAGGCGTGTCTTTGGCAGTGGCGGTGCGACTGAGCCCTTGGAACGCCAACTTCACGCAAACCGGGTCGGTTCCTGTGGCCTCATGTTGGAAAAACACAAACGAAAAGAGATTTGCCCGGCGAACGAGAGCAGCAAGGAGTGGCGCGCGGATTCCGGTGGTGCGACGGTGCAATTCTATTGTAATCGCCACGTCAATGGCGGCTCCTCCCCGAAGTGCGTCGAGGGCTGACTCGAGTGCTTTGATTTCAGAAGCGGTCGGCTGTGTGTCAAGAATCCGGGCCAAGTGTGCCACAGTTGAATCGTCGCCGAGTTGGCCGAGGGCCTTGATGGTGCTTATGCGCACTTCGACGTCACGTGCTGTGAGCATCTTTTGGATTTCGGGCAGTGCCTGTATTTCGCCTCTGGCAGCCAGAGACTCCACAAGGAGCGCTTGGTCGCTGGGACCAAGCGATGGCATCAGCGCGGCAAATCTCTTGGATATGTCTTGGCCTTTCAAAGAAGCGACTGCAGCTATCGCCGAGCGCCTCAGCATATCGTCACTGCCTTTTATCGCCTCCATCGCCCGTCTTACGCCTCCGTCGCGGTCAACGCGCAGCAGTCCTTCGAAAGCCCCACGGCGGACATGTTCGGGGGCCCCGGAATTGAGGACCTCTTCGTAAAGAGTTGCTGCGGCTCGGCTTCTGCCTTCTTCGCGCAGGTGCGCTGCGGCGAGCAGAAAGGCGTGGTCTGCATGGGTCGAGATCGCCGGGTCGTACCGCTGTCTGATTTCCCTGATCGCGCTTAGAGCCTGTCGATCGGCAATGTTACCCAATGCAATCACGGCGGCGCCGGCGATTGTTTTGTTTTCAGAACCAGCAAGACGTTTCAGCAGCCCAACAGAAGCTCGGTCGCGTCGCACACCGATTGTTTGGACAACCTGAAGCAGCGCCGTGCCTTCGAGTTTCAGCGCAGCGCTTCTAAGAACCGTGTCGGCTTTGGGCGACGGGTTTCTGGCAAGGGCCAGACATGCGATGCCCACGGTGTCCGGTGTATCAAGCAACGTGTTGATGGCTGGAAGGCACGCGTCGGTTCCAATCACGGCCAACTGCTGACAGATGAACCTGCGACCTTCGAAGCTCGTGCTTTCGTTCAGGGCGCTCGCCAATGCATTCTCGAGTTGGATTCTCAGTGTCTTGTTCGTCATCGATTCTGCCACAAGCTGCTCGACTTTGCGCAGTGGAAGCGTGTCTGAACCGGACTCATACCTGGCGACGGCAGACACTGTGCCTGCGATGTCTTCGGCCCGTGGTTGAATGGCCAGCAACGAAATGGCGATCAGCAGGTTTGCGATGTGGGCGATGTGGGTTTTCATGGTGCTTGGCTTGAGATTGTTTCTGGTTTCAAATTACTCGCCACGGCGCGCGCGGTTCGCGGTACAACATCCGATTCGCCTCTTCGCAATCGAATTGTTCTTTTGCCGGGTCCCATTTCAGCCGCCGATTGAGGCGCGCACTGATTGTCATGGCCTCGCAGATTGTCTGGGCGCGGTGCGCGACCTCGGGATTGCACAAGGTGGGCCTTCGACTTCGCACCGAGTCGAGGAAATTGCGGATATGCGCGCCTGCATTTGCCCAACTGACGCCGCCGGCCTGCTTGAGTCTCAGGACCGATTTCGGCTCAGCGGTAACAATGTCCGTCTCGTCATCGACTTGCACCCATCCGGTCTCGCCTATGTACCGGATGTAACGGTCCGTGAACCCCTTTCGTTGGTATAGAATCCCCTGAACGCCGTTGGCGTACCTGCAGCAGAACGTGCCCGAGATGGCTGTCTCGCTCATCCACTGTTTCGGGTCCGGCCAGACAATATCACTCGTCCAAAACTCAACGGGTCCGGTGTCGTCTGTCCCCAACACCCATTGCATTTGATCGGTGTAATGCGTCCCCATGTCGGTATGCATCCCTTCGCCTGTATCCCAGAAATAATGCCATGCGTTGACTCTGCCGGGCACAAACGGGCGCCATTGCACCGGCCCCAGCCATTGATCGTAGTCCCATCCGGCAGGTACAGGGGTTGGTTTCTGATGCGGAACAGTGCCGCCTGTCCAGACCTGCATTTCGACGGTGTGCACACGGCCGATCATACCGCTTCGCGCGATTTCGCGGGCGAACTGGTATGACTCGGTCGATCGGCGTTGGGTGCCGGCCTGGTAGATGGTCCCGTAGCGACGGCACATTTCGACAAGTTGTCTGCCCTCGCGAATCGTCAGGCTGATCGGCTTTTCGCAATAGATGTCTTTGCCGGCCTGGGCTGCAAACATGGACGCCGTGGCGTGCCACCTGTTGCCGGTGGCGATTAGGACCGCGTCGATGTCAGGTTGCGCCAGCAATTCGCGAAAATCGTTGTAAACGCGGCAATCCTCGTTTCTGTAATGCTCGTCGATCGCCTTTTTCGCTGTTTGGCGGCGGTCCTCGCGCGCGTCGCTCACGGCAAGGAACTGGACGTCGGGGAACGCGAGAAAGTTTGGGAGAATGAACATGGCGCGGTTGCCCATGCCGATTCCGCCAAACACAATTCGGTTGCTTGGCGCCACGGTTCCTCCTCTGCCAAGAACGCGCGGAGACAGAATCAACGGCAGGGCAATTCCAATCCCCATGCCCCTGAGAAACCGTCGCCTGGTCAAGCCCGGCGAAAAAGGCGGTTGTGTTGATCCTTGTCGATGCAAGTGGATGCTTACGGGTAACTTCCGTGCTGAAAAACAGGCCGCTTTCATTCGGTTCGCAATATGGTGCTGATTGTGGCGCTGACGGAACGCCCGGAACAATCAACGGTTTTCGCGATCAAGACCTTGCCATCCGCGATTGCCGATGTAAAGGGTGACTTCCGATTGCCAAGGTCACACGGCGGCCAACATTTTGGCTGCGATCCGACAGTTTCAGAGCAATCTTGTCATCGTTCGGGAAGGATTGGCTGATTGGCCGGATTTCTGCTCTCGTTTGCATTGGTGACGCGAATGCCGGGGTTGCCGCGCAGCGGACACACGTTTTCGCAAATGCCGCATCCAATGCACAAGTCCGCATCCACATGTGGTAGTTTCACCGTGCGCTCCTCGCCGGTCCGAGTGACGATTCGCGTTTCGATGAAATAAATCGCCTTTTCAGGGACAGGACAACATTCTTCGCAAACCATGCAGTCCCGCCCGTAAGCGTGCGGAATGCAGTGTGTCGTGTCAAAAGCCGCCAGACCAAGTCTGAACTTTTTCTTGTCCTCCAGTTTGAGGGGCATGATTGCTTCAGTTGGACAAACCTGGCCGCACAGGTTGCATTCGTAAGCGCAATGGCCGAGCTGCGGCACCAGCCGCGGCGTCCAGAGCCCTTCCAAACCCGCCTCGAACACGCACGGCTGCAAACCGCCTGTCGGGCACACTTTCATACATAAACCGCATGCGGTGCAGCGCTGGATGAATTCACGTTCCGCCCGCGCGCCGGGAGGACGAATCAGTCCAGGCTCGAACACAAGCCCGCGCGCCTGATAACCAAGCCTTTTGGAACTCGCCCGCGGGCTCGATCGGAAGAACCACAGCGTGCAGATGCCGCCAACAACCGACATCATCATCGCGCGTCTGGAGAGCCCGACTGATGTCACGACGGGTTCGCTGCGCCATGGCCAATCCCATTCAAATGCGAGACTGCTTCGCCGGCATGCCGATTCGCAGTTCAAACACACGAAACACTCCGACGCCCGCCATCCGCTGCCGCTTCCGTCCGCAGCGTTTCCCTGGCAATTCGCGCTGCATAAATCGCATTTTGTGCATGTGCTTTCGGCCAGTGCGCGCCTGAGCAAAGGGCGAATCGACAAGAGCCCCAACAACGCTCCTGTCGGGCACGCATACCTGCACCACCAGCGCCTGCGAAATGCGTTGGCTGCAAGCAGTCCAACAAAAACAACCAGGATCAATTCGCTCCCAATGAAGGACTGACTATCAACGGCAAAAAGATGCTCGCGAAGGAACTTTCTACATGGTTCCGTGACAGCGCTTGGTTTCAGCGGCCCGAGTTTGGCGTCCCAGTTGAACACGGCAGTGGAACTTTCCTCGACGGCCCACTGCAACCCGGGCAACAGCGCCGTCGTCGTGCTCCGATACAGCAGCACAATCGGGTCGAAGATTGTCACCCAGTGCCCGCCCAAGAGCGCCATGGCAAGGAACCCCGCCAACACATAGTACTTTGCGCGTTGCCAGCCCGACCAATGTTCACGTTTCCGGCCCTTGTGCCAAATGCGGTCGCATACCCAGCCAACCGCCGAATGCAGAGTTCCAAACGGGCATATCCAGCCGCAAAACACCCGCCCCGCCACAAGCGTAACAAGGACGGTTGCAAGCGCAGAAAGCAACAGCACCGGTACCGCATGCGCGGCAAGGAATGTCGCCACCAGAATCAACGGGTCAATCCAGAAGAAAAACCCGGAAAAAGACGGCGGTTCTGCACCCGGCCTCTGGCGCGCCATGACGAGCAGCCACAAAAAAAGAATCAATGAAACGGCCTGCACTGCACCCCGCAAGCGCGGACCGCCTGGCATGCGGGAGGCACCGCTCACACCACTACAACCTCCCGCAAAGAAAGCGTCCTGTAATCCATCTTGCCGAGGCCGAACTCCTGGCCTTTGGTTATGGTGCCGATTTCGTTCGGTTTTACGCCGAGACGTTCTGCGCCCCATGCATCCAGCGCCACCGGGTCGATGCCGGCCGCAACCTGCATTTGCACATCAACGTCTTCGATTCTCCCGCCTGTTGGGCCGTTACGCAACAGCACGCGAGTGGCGTCAAGCACGCAAATCCTGGGTTTCATGAACCGCGTGATGTCAGCCACACAGGTCGCAATGTCCTGATGGAACACGCGGCGGTTTTCGACCACCCCCATGTAATTCTTCATGCACATGGTCGCCCGCGCCAGACCATGGTGTTTCACAATCGGCACGTTGATCATGAGGTCGCACTCGACCATTTCGGGAAAGACCGGGTGCATTTTGAGCCGTTCGCCATCGACCTTCATTTCGCGCGTTCTTGCGCGGTCCAGATACACCACCTCCGCCCCAAGCTTCTCGACCGCTTCGGGAATGCCGCTCGTTGGATAAGTTCTGCGGGCATCGTGCACGGGATTGTCCCCCACCCTGACGGTTTTTGCGCCTGCGTCGAAACACAATCGAACCAGTGTTGCGACCACGTCCGGGTTTGTTGTTGCGGCAAGCTCAGGTTTCCGTTCGAAGGCGATGTTTGGCTTGATCCAAACGACGGCGCCCCGGCTGACAAACCGTTTTATCCCGCCGAGGGCCTCAATTGCCCGCTCGGTGAGTTTCACTGACAATTCCTTGAACTGTTTATCGTCGGGCGTGCCCGTGCCCTGCCATCGGGCGATTGCCATGTCACTTGGGCCCGAAGCTTCTGCGGCTTGCGATTGCGAGCCCGGTTGAACTCCAAATGCGAACGCGCCTGCGGCTACAGCCGAGTGCGCAAGGAACTCTCTGCGCGAGTGTTTTTGCATAATCACGATTCCTCGTAGGTTGCCATCAATTGTCCGACGTTGGGTTTAGCATATGCCGACCGTTGACCAAAATCAACTCACTTGGCCTTCGTTTGACCGCCGGAGTGTGTTGTGCGGTTTTACGCCCAAATAGAGGGACAGACACGAAATGCGCTTATCGTGTCTGTCCCTCTATTTGGGCGCAACGTGCCAAAAGGCTTGCCAAGGATCGGTTTGTACCAAACCCCGGCAATTTGTTTGTCACAAATGGCGGTTGCGGGCTAAATGTCATACATGGACTGGCTGACAGACCTGTTGTGGCGCGAGGGACGGTTCCTCGGGATCGAATGGCACGCATGGAAAATCGTGGGATGGCTGGGGAACCTGACATTTTTTTCACGGTTCCTTGTGCAATGGTACGCAACGGAGCGACACAAGCGCGTTGTTGTGCCGGTGTCGTTTTGGTGGCTGAGCCTTGTGGGGGCGACGTTGCTGTTTGCGTATGCGCTGTTTTACAGGCGCGATTCGGTGTTTATCTTTGCGTACGCTTTTACGTGGATACCATACGTGCGGAACCTCGTGATTCATAATCGCACATTGGCATCGACGCGGCGGTGCAGCCGGTGTGGAGAATCGTCCGGGCCACAAGCCAACTACTGTTGGAATTGCGGTCAGGCAATGGGCGGGTCCTGACTCCGGTTCGTAACCGCAACGTCGCATGGCTGTCATAAGGGGTAAGTCGGAACCTGCCGGTCTGGTCTGAGAAAAGGTTTCAGTGGATTGGCGGTTCTTTGTGTTGAACACTGTTGAGGATTGGGAAAATGGCAAATCTGTTTTGGAATCCGGCGGCGGGAACGTCGCTTGTGCAATTGGCGGTTGGGCTTGCGCTGGCAGCGGTGCTGGGGTTTGTGCTCGGCCTTGTTTACGTGAAGTTCGGTGATGCGATGGCCAACCGGCGCCTTTTGGCGCGGAACTTCTTGCTTCTTGCGGTCACGACCACGCTGATCATCAGCGTGGTGAAATCGTCGCTTGCGCTTTCCCTGGGACTGGTTGGGGCGTTGTCAATCGTGAGATTTCGCGCGGCGATCAAGGAGCCGGAAGAACTGGCGTACCTGTTTCTGGCGATCAGCATTGGCCTTGGGATGGGGGCGGGCCAGTTCCTTGTGACGCTGGTCGCTTTTGTCATCATAGTGGGATTGATAATCATCAGGCGTTTGGTCAGACCAAGCCATGATCGGCCGAATTTGTACGTCACGATCAATCTGCCAGCAGCTCAGAAACTGGACTTGAACCAGATTCTCGCGGGGCTCAATCGTTCCGGCGCAACAGCAAAGCTAAAACGAGTTGATGAGACCGCGGAATCCATGGAAGCCATGTTCGAAGCCAGCTTCCCCAACGTGGGCAAACTCGAGGAGTTCAGGCAATGGCTCCGGTCTCAAAGCAGCAATGCCAAGCTTAGCGTTCTTGAAAGCCGGGGTTTGGCCGCTTGAATTGCCGACACGATGCAAACCGACGGCCTCAAACTGCGAATTGAACGAAAGTTCGTTCCCGAAGGGTTGTCTGTGGACGACGCGCTCAGTCTCGTTCGGCAACACCCAGCCGTGTTCAGAGAAGCCTACCCACCGCGCTGGGTGAACAATCTGTACTTCGACACCCCGGACCTCCGTCTTTACAGAGAACACGTCCACGGCGTCTCGCACCGGATCAAGGTCAGGATTCGCTGGTACGGCCAGTTCGACGGGCGGATTGAACGGCCCGCTTTCGAGATCAAAAGGCGCTTCGGAACAACCAGCGGCAAAGAAGTGTTCGATTTCCCTCCCTTTTCAATAAACGGTCAACTTCCGCGCGAAGCCATTGTCGCTGCGCGCAACTGTGAACAACTGGCCGAAGCAGCGCGGCTGACGTTGAACGAGCTGAATCCGGTTTTGGGCAACCGTTACAGGCGCTTCTACTTCCTAAGCGCAGACGGCACGGTTCGTTTGACCGTTGATACTGACCTTCAATTCTGCGGGTTTGGTGAGTTTGGCGGCCGGCTGCAGGGAATGCAACCCGCCGCAACACGATTGGTCATCGAGCTGAAGTACGATCCTGTCAACGGAGATCAGGCCGCATTTGTGGCCGGACAGTTTCCGTTTCGCCCGACGCGCTGCTCGAAGTACGTCATTGGCATAACGCAACTGTTCGCTTGAACAGTTTTGCGAGGCCGCGCCTTAACCGACCGAGCACGCGGTGCCATAATGTCGTACATGTACTCGCCGCTCTCGGTGCCTTGCTCGCCTCGCCAAAATGTTGCAGCTCCGCACCCACTTCGTCCCTTGGCAACCGAATGCGCCGGCAAATGAATTGGTTCGTCACACGCCCGTCTTCCAGCATTGCAATGTTGCGTGGGTGTTGTGCAGAATCATGACCTGTATGAGCTCGCGTTTAATGATCCATTTCAGACGAATCGTTGGAGTGCTTGGTCTGGTTTTTTTAACGACTGCCGTCGCAAGTGCGATGGGGGCAGGGTGGCAGCCTGCTGCGGGCAGGTTGATGACCCGCTGGGCAAAAGACGTTTCACCCGAAAACGCGCATCCCGAATACCCGCGTCCGATGATGGTGCGCAAGGATTGGCTCAATCTCAACGGCTTGTGGGACTATTCAGTCGTTGATAAGGACGCGCCAAAACCATCCGCCTGGGAGGGGAAGATCCTCGTTCCGTTCCCAATCGAGTCTGCGCTTTCCGGCGTAATGAGACAGGTAAGCGAAAACCAGCGGCTGTGGTACCGCCGGACGTTCAAACTGCCCGAGTCATGGCGGGGCCGGGATGTGTTGCTTCAGTTCGGCGCGGTTGATTGGGAAGCAATCGTTTGGGTCAACGGCCATGAAGTTGGGAGGCATCGCGGTGGCTACGACGAATTTGGATTCAACATCACCTCGGCGTTGAACGAGGGAGGCGAACAGGAGATAGTTGTGGCTGTTTGGGACCCCACTGACGCCGGTTATCAACCACGCGGCAAGCAGGTGCGCAGGCCGGGCGGCATTTGGTACACGCCGACGACGGGCATTTGGCAAACAGTGTGGGTCGAGCCGGTGACTCGAACCCACGTGGCGTCCGTCAGAATCGCGCCCAACATTGACGCCGGCACAGTTGATCTCACGGTCAATTTGAACAGCGCTTCTGGCGGAAACGCAAACGTCCATGCTGCTGCTTACGATGCTGCACAGCAGGTGGCTTCCGCCGAAACCGGCAATGTTCAGGTCGCCAAAGGCGCGACCGCTGCGAAGCTCAAACTCAGCATTCCAAATTGCAAACTGTGGTCTCCTGACAACCCGTTCCTGTACGATCTTGTGATTACGGTCAAAGAGAACGGAAGTGAGCTCGACCAAATCCGCAGTTATTTTGGAATGCGCAAGATCTCGCTCGGCAAGGACGAAAAAGGCATCTTGCGGCTTTGCCTCAATAACAAGCCTCTGTTCCAGTTCGGTCCGCTTGACCAAGGGTTCTGGCCGGACGGGATTTACACAGCGCCCACAGATGAAGCGCTGCGGTACGACATCGAAATGACGCGGCAGCTCGGTTTCAACATGGCACGAAAACACGTCAAAATTGAGCCGCAACGATGGTATTACTGGGCCGACAAACTCGGGTTGTTGGTTTGGCAGGACATGCCCAGCGGCGACAAATTCATCGGCGGAAACGACCCCGATATTCAGCGGTCGCCTGAATCCGCGGCGCAGTTCGAGCGCGAACTCATCGCATTGGTCGAAGGCAGATTCAATCACCCGTGCATTGTGATGTGGGTGCCTTACAACGAGGGATGGGGCCAATGGGACACTTGCCGCATCGTCGATCTCATCAAAACTCACGATCCAACCCGCCTTGTCAACAACGCCAGCGGCTGGACCGACCGCAAATGCGGCGATGTTAACGACATTCATTCATATCCCGGGCCTGCGGTCCCAAGACGCGAGGAAAACCGCGCTGTCGTGCTCGGCGAGTTCGGCGGGCTCGGCCTGCCAGTTAAAGGACATACGTGGCAGGATGAAAGAAACTGGGGCTATCGCAGCTTCAAGACTTCAGAGCAACTCACCGACGCTTACGTTGCGCTGATACGTAAATTGCGGCCAATGACCGGCGACCCCGGACTGAGCGCCGCTGTATATACACAGACAACAGACTGCGAGATCGAGGTCAACGGTCTCATGACTTACGACCGCGCCATGGTGAAAATGGATCAAGCCGCGATCACCGAAGCCAACAAATCGGTCTATACGCCGCCTGCCCCGCGCAAAGCCGAAGTCGGCAAGCTCGTGCCCCCGGCAACACCACTGGTCGCGTGCGACCCTTACCTCAGCATTTGGTCGCCTGCTGACCGGTTAACGGATGATGACACTGTTCACTGGACAGGCCGGCCGCACAGGCTCACTGGCGTCATACAAATCGACGACAAGTTTTACCGAATCATGGGCGCAAGCCCGGCGAAGATACCCGCACTGCCACAAGAGAACCTCACAGTTTTGCCCACCAGAACCGGTTACACATTCGAGGGCAACGGAGTCACCGTTGAACTCACTTTCATGACCGCTGCTTTGCCCGAAGACATTGACCTGTTGTCCAGACCCGTTACCTACGTCACTGCAGATGTGCACGCTTCCGATGGCAAAGAGCACAAGGTGTTGTTGTACTTCGACGCTTCAGCAGAACTAACCGTGAACGAGCCCAGACAACAGGTCGTGTACGCCACAGAAACAATCGGCGACCTCCGCGCGCTGAAGATAGGGTCCAAGGATCAGCCCGTTCTCGCCAAGAAAGGCGATGATATCCGGATTGACTGGGGTTATCTGTACGTGTGCTCGCAGACGGTCCCGGGCGCTTTTCACGCCATAGCACCACATGGCGCATGGAGTGACGTCCTCTCCAGCGCCGCCGCAGGACGGTCACCAGGCCCGTTCGAGATACCATCGACACCTGCCGCCGAAGAAATCGTCGCTTCTCTCGCTTTCGATCTGGGCCGGGTTTCTTCTCAGGGCGTTTCCCGATGGTTCATGCTCGCGTACGACGATCTTTACTCGATTCAGTACATGAAGAAGAACCTCAGACCGTACTGGCGCCGAAACGGGTGGGAAGCGGCGGATTTGTTGCGTGCCGCTGCCAAAGACTATGAGACACTCAGCAAACGTTGCGCAGTTTTCGACGACGAGTTGATGGCCGATCTAACCCGCGTTGGTGGCGCCAACTACGCCAAACTGTGCGCGCTGGCGTACCGGCAATGTTTCGCAGCAGGCAAGTTTGTTGCCGATGACAACGGGCAACCGCTCCAGTTTTGCAAGGAAAACCACTCGAACGGCTGCATCGGCACGTCCGATGTCTTCTACCCAATGTCGCCACAGTTCCTCCTTTTTGGGCCTTCTTTGGCAAAATCCTTTCTCGTTCCGTTCATGAACTACGCGGCCAGTCCGCGCTGGAAATTCCCGTTCGCGCCTCACGATCTTGGGACCTACCCGCACGCGAACGGGCAGGTGTACGGCGGCGGTGAACGCACAGAGCAGAACCAGATGCCGGTCGAGGAAAGCGGCAACCTGCTGATCCTTATGGCTGCTGTGGCACAAATTGATGGCAATGCATCGTTTGCAAGCCTGTATTGGCCCAAGTTGGAACAATGGGCTTCGTATCTGAAGGACAAAGGCTTCGATCCCGAAAACCAACTCTGCACCGACGATTTTGCCGGGCACCTTGCCCACAATGTGAATTTGAGCGCAAAAGCCATTTGTGGCCTGGGCGCATTCGCGAAGCTTTGCGAGCTGCGCGGTGAGACTGCCAAGGCAAAAGAATACTCTGCAGTAGCGAAAGAATTCGCCCAACGCTGGGTCCGTGAAGCCGACGACGGTGACCATTTCCGTCTTGCGTTCGACAAACCCGGCACTTGGAGCCAGAAGTACAATCTCATCTGGGATCGTATCCTGGGCCTGAACCTGTTCCCATCAGAAGTCGCTCAAAAAGAAATGGCGTATTACAAGAGGGTCCAAAACAGGTATGGTCTGGCTCTGGACAATCGCGAGTCCTACACCAAGCTCGATTGGATCACGTGGACGGCTACGTTGACCCAGAACCGCGCCGATTTTGAAGCGCTCATTGATCCGGTGATCCTTTTCCTGAACGAAACCCCTGACCGTTCTCCAATGACCGATTGGTACCAGACCAAAACAGCAAGAAAGGTCGGATTCACCGCACGGCCCGTCGTGGGCGGAGTTTTTGCTCAGACGCTCTACGACAAAGGGCTCTGGCAGAAATATGCAAGCCGTGACAAAACCAAAGCGTCCGGTTGGGCGCCCATGCCCACACCGCCAGTGACGAAAACGATCGTGCCAACGTCCGAAGTCGAATCCGCAACATGGCGTTACACAACCTCCCGGCCCACCCAAGATTGGATGAAGCCTGAGTATGACGACTCCGCATGGAGCCAAGGACCCGCCGGATTCGGCACAGCAGGCACGCCGGGCGCGCATGTTCGGACACGATGGAACACGCAGAACATCTGGTTGCGGCGTGAAATCGCGCTGCCTGAAAGTCCACTGCGGTCGCCGATGTTCCGCATGCATCACGACGAGGATGTCGAAGTGTACGTGAACGGAATTCTTGCTGCTGCCGCATCCGGTTACACCACCGATTACGAAGAAGTACCCTTGACGCCTGCGGGGAAAGCCGCTTTGCGCCCCGGCCGGAACGTCATCGCCGTTCATTGTCGGCAGACCGGCGGCGGACAGTACATCGACCTCGGTTTGGTGGACACTCAATAGCCGGGCGAGCTTGGAAACTCGTTGTTCGTCGCGCGTGGTTTGGCCAGCCGACACAACACTAACCCGGAAATCTCACCCAATTGCTGGCCAAACACACCCAACCCCTGATCCGGTGAGATTTCCGGGTTAGGAATTGTATTGAAACAAGCCCTCGGACGGGCCAAATAGTTGGCCGTGAAGTGCTTTGTCACCGGTGGTTCCGGCTTTATTGGCAGCAACCTGGTGCGCGAACTGGTCGCACTGGGTCACGAAGTGAAGGTTTTGTTAAGGCCTTCGTCGGACTTGCGCGCTCTTCAGGGGGTCGATTTCGAGCGTGTCGAGGGGGATTTGACAAACAGAGGGTCCCTGATCAAAGCAATGCGCGGTTGTGACTGGTGTTTTCACGTCGCAGCAGTGTACGCGTTGTGGATGCGGGATTACGCACCTATGCATGTGACCAATGTAGCCGGCACGCGCGAAGTCCTCGAAGCTGCAGCAGAGGCCGGCTGCAAACGAATAATTCACACCAGCACAGTGGGATGCATCGGTCTGCCCCGAGAACGTGGCGGACGGATTGTCCCGAGCGACGAAACAGCCCACGCCTCATGGTCGCGCATGACCAATGAGTACAAGAAATCAAAGTGGCGAGCGGAAAGCATAGCATGCAGCCTCGCAGCCAAAGGCGCACCCGTGGTGATTGTCAATCCGAGCGCCCCTGTCGGGCCACGAGACGTCAAGCCGACTCCGACAGGCCAGATGATCGTTGATTTTCTCAACAAACGAATGCCGGCCTATGTTGATACTGGGTTGAACTGGGTCCACGTGCGAGACGTGGCCATCGGCCATATTCTGGCCGCCGAGAAAGGCCGTGTCGGAGAGCGCTACATTCTCGGCAACGCGGATGGCAACTGGACGATGAAACAAACACTTGAAGCGCTCGCTGAAATCACCGGGTTGCGCGCGCCCAAGGTCCGAATTCCCTACTTTGTTGCACTCTTCTATGCGTACATTGGCGAAGCCATCGCGCAGATGACCGGTCGGCCACCTCGCGCTCCTCTTGCGGGCGTTCGCATGTCCAAGCACAAAATGTATTTCGACCCCGCAAAAGCAATCCGCGAGCTGGGTTTGCCTCAGACCCCGCCGCGGAAAGCATTCGAAGACGCTGTCGAATGGTTCAAATCGAACGGCTATGTTCGGCCCTCCTGATAAACCGTAAGACAGGCGGGTGAAACACGCCCAGACCGGAAATCTCACCGCCCAACCGCTCGGATTCTCCCATTCATTCAGCCCGGGCTAGCTGCGGTTGGGCGGCTGACAAAGGCTGCGCGATTGTTGGGCCAGACCTGGTCAGCGTATGTTATTCAACGCTTCCTGAGCTTTCTTCTTGGTGGATTCGTTGGCCGATGTTGCGGCAGCAACTTCCAAGGCTTTCTTGCGTTGCTCCTTGGTGACCCCGGGCAGATTCTTCGATGCAAGTGAGACAATAGCCGAGCTGGCTTCCTCGGCAACGGCGGAGTCGGACGCAAGACTGACAAGCAAATCAAGTGATCCCGGAATTGGCAGGCTGCCGAGAACGGTGACGGCAAGCCGCTTTTCCTCGGGCAGGTTCATCGATGGAAGCACGTCTTTCACCTTTTCGAGTTTCTGCTCGTCAGTGAGTCTTTTGTCGCCACGAATGCACTCGAGGTATCCGCGTGCGCCAAGGATTTGATGCGAAGCCTTCTTGCCTGACTTGACCAACACGAGCAACGGAAGTGCCACGGCGGTATCTTCAGGCCAGTTGTTTGGCCACGTTGAAAGGGTCCGCACAGCCTCGTCTTGAACGGTCTCATTTGAATCATTCAGTGCCGCTGTGACAGCCCCGAGAGCCTCAGGCCCGCCCGCAGCAGCCATTGCTTGCAGAGCAACAATGCGCACTGCAGCTCTGTCGTTCTTCGTAAGTGGGAGGACGTGTGCTGCGGCTGAGCCGCCGGCTCGCCCGCAGACGGCCACAAGAGCTTGCCCGAATGCGTCCAGCTCTTTTTCATCCGCGGTTTTGGCGACGAGACCAACGAGTTCTGGCACCTGAGCGGCACCGCCGAGAGCAGTTATGGCCTGAACAGCCGCAGTTCGGGTCGCGGGATCGGCATCTGAAATTGCGTTCGTAATGGCTGGCAGAGCCTTGACGAGCTGCCGTTGCGAAGCGGTTTCGATCAACACACGCCGTTCCGCTCCTGTTGACTTGGCGAGGCGCGCGATGACCTCGTTGTCCACATCGGCTGCCCCCATCTTGGCGAGCGTGCTCTTGGCGGCTTTTGCGAGGTCAGCATCGGGTCCGGCGGCCAACAACAGCAAATCCGACACGCACGAAACGTCGCCGATGTTCTCGAGAATGCCAACCGCGGCGAGTTGGAGTTCTTTTGAACCAGTGCGCGCAGCGTCACGCACCGCCGGTAACACCGCGGAATCATTGCGGTCGCCAATCGCCATCAATAACAGCGGTTGGCGGGCCGGTTCGAGCTGTTTCATTGCGGCTGCAAGGGCCGCAGTCACAGCGCGGCCTTCCAGTTCACGAGCGACGCGCAGGCCGATGGCAACCATTGTCTTGTCCGGCGACTTGAGTTGGTCGAGCAAGAGCGGCACGCCAGCTTCGCCGCGGGCGAGAATGGCACCGCGGATTGCCTCTGCGATGCGTTGTTTTGGAACGTCCGACTTGCGAACGAAATCATAGAGCTCCATCGCCTCGGACTTTTTGCCGGATGCGAGGAACTGTTCTGCGGCGCGAACGAGACCTTCAGCGACTGCCGACTTTACCTCTGGCTGTGCGGTGGCCATGGTTGACTTCAACGCGCTGGCGGCGTCGAGACCTCCTATCTGGCCGAGAGCCGCCGCAGCCGCGGAGGCAACCTCAGCGTCTGCATGTTTCAAATGCGTAACAAGCGCGGCGACAGCGCCAGCATCGCGCCTTCTGCCAATCGAGTTAATCGCACCAACGAGCAGTCTGCCGTTCAGCCCGGGCAGAGCATCACGAAGCGCTTTGTCCGCTGACGGGTCTGGTATCACTTCAAGCGCGATTCGGGCCCATGAAGCAAGCTCCGGGTTCCCAAGCAGAGAAGCCAGTGCGGGTACGGATTTGCCCGACCCATAAATTGCCAGTTGTTTGCAGGCCATGGCTTTCTCCTGAGGTGGCGCGCTGGATGACTGCAAGACGGCGAGGAACTTCTCTTCTTTGCCCGCGGCATTTTCCGCGGCTCTCGCGTGTCCAGACAACAGCAACAGCGCAAGACCAGCCAGCATCGCAATCGACGAAGCGAAACAACCACTGCCTGACCGAAATGAACTCTTTGTTTGCATATGAGGTGTGAGCATAGCCTTCATTTTGTAAATTGATTTGAGTGTGGGGTTTCAGACGCGCCATGGTTCGCGCAACGCTTCGGAACGGAGCCGATTGGCCTCGTCGTCACCGGGAAATTCATGTTTGACAGGGTCATAAACCACCTTTCTGCCGAGGAACAGCGCGATGTTGGCCGCATGACAAGTGATGTGGGAATTGCAGGCAACTTCGGCATTGGCCCGCGTTTGGCCTCTGGATTTGACGCAATCAAGAAAATTGCGGACGTGAAAGTCAGCCGGGTACCCGGAAATCTTCGGGCCTTTCCCTGTCAGAAGCACTGGGTCGCTCGCCACAATGTCGCCATTGTCAGCGGTTTCGACCCAGCCGGAATCGCCTTCGAATCTTACCGGGCAGGAACCGAGCGGCAGCCAGCCGTCATTGCGCATGACAAGTCTGACGCCATTGGCGTATTTCGCGTGCAACTGCCCGTTTTTCGGTTCGTATTCAACTGCGGAAGTGTTGTCTGCGTCGTTTGCCCACTGGCAAAGATCAACGCAATGCGAGCCCCATTCGAGACATCCACCCCCGACCATGCCACCGCCCTTCTCGAAGTTAAAGCCGTCGAGCAAGCGCCTGTTGAACGGCCGCCACGCCGCAGGACCGAGGTAAAGGTCCCAATCGACTTCCTCTTTGTTCGGCTCGGGTTCGGCGGGTGCCCATCCGCTCATCTTTGGATCGAGGCCGCCCGGATGGGCGTGGAGCGTCTGCAATTTGCCCAACCTGCCGCGCCGGGCGAGTTCGATCGCAAACGCGAAATTCGGCAGGCTGCGACGCTGTGTGCCAGCTTGGAAGACACGGCCTGTGCGGCGGAAGGTCTCTGCCAGAGCAAGGCTTTCGAAAATGGTTTTCGTGCAGGGTTTCTCGCAATAGACGTCCTTGCCGGCTTTGGCTGCCAGCATCGATGCGGTGGCATGCCAGTTCGGACCGGTTGCGATAAGCACTGCGTCGATATCAGGTCTGGCCAACAATTCGCGAAAATCGCGGTAGGTCACGCAGTCCTGATTCCCGTATCTGTTGTCAGCCATTTGCTTGACCGCTTTGCGGCGTGCAGCTTTGACATCGGCCACCGCCACAAATTGAACGTCGGGTTCGTGCAGGAAACAGCCAAGCACGTAACCACCACGGTTGCCGATGCCAATGCCGCCCAGAACAATACGTTCGCTTGGCGCGATTGCGCCAGCCCGCCCGAGAACCGTCGATGGAACGATCTGAGCGGCAAAAAGAAATGCTCCTGTTCGAACAGTTGCCTTTAGGAATCGCCTCCGGTCAAATCCAGTCGTTGTCATTGCGGTATTGCCCTGAACATTCGATTGCTTGCGTGCGGGACGCAGCAATCCCTCGTTGCCATTTTCTAGTGCTGACATTGCGGGCTTCAATAATCACGCTCTTAGCCCCTGTGGTCAAGCCCCGGCACTGCGTCACACAAAGACCACTAGCCCGCATATTTCATACCCTGAGCAGTCTGCGAAACGGGTGTCTTCAAAGCAACCAAGGAATATGCGGGCTCTGGGAAACCCGCGCCAAACCAAACAAGGAGCCAGCAGACCGGAGTTCTGGAGTTGCATAGTCTTGCTGTTCCACAAACCAATTCGTTTCTCTGCCGTTCACCATCGCGCAATCGTTTTCCGGTAGGATGAGGCCGATCCTCACTCCCCCCGCGCCCCGCCCCCTGTCGCCTTTCTGCTGTTTAGCGTCCTCTGATCCCTGATTCATGGCCCCATCTCGGGTCAATGATCCATGGTCTATGGTCCTTACTCCTCTGCGGGCTTGTACTGTAATCGAGAGCTGCTTAAATGAGGCACATGAAAAGGTCACTCGGAGCAAAAACCATTGTCTATCCGGCCCCCGTGTTTGTCATCGGAACGTATGATTCAACAGGCAAGGCAAACGTGATGACAGCCTCTTGGGCGGGCTTGTGCTGTTCACGGCCGCCCTGTGTGGCTGTGGCGTTGCGAAAAGCCACAAGCACTTACGGCAACATCGTTCAACGCCAAGCCTTCACGGTCTCAATCCCGTCGGAGAAGTATCTCAAGCAGACCGACTATTTCGGTCTTGTTTCTGGGCGTGACGTTGACAAGTTCGCAGTGACAGGCCTAACAGCCGCAAGGAGCGAGATCGTCGATGCGCCGTATGTCGCTGAATTCCCGTTGGTGCTCGAATGCCGGCTCTTCAAAACCATTGAACTGGGTCTGCACACGCAATTCATCGGCGAGATCATGGATGTGAAGGCCGATGAAGACGTGATTGGTCTTGACGGATTGGACATGGCCAAGGTCAGGCCTTTTGTCTTTGCACCTGACACGCAGTTCTACTACGGGATTGGGTCCTTTGCCGGACGCGCATTCGACGCCGGGCGAGAGCTCATCCGATAGATTTGGGCCAACTTCTAGCCCGGAAATCTCACCGCTTGACCAGCGCAAGACACCCAAAGCTTCATTCCGGTGAGATTTCCGGAGCCCGCATATTCTTTGGTTGCTTGAAGACGCCCGTTTCGCAGATTGCTCAGGGTATGAAGTATCCGAGCTAGTGGCAGTTCATTACATTGAGGAGTCCTTCATATTCGCGAAGATTCTCAGGCTGCGAGTTTGGTTAATTCATCCGTATCTGCTTCGCTGACCGTCATCAAGGTGGTCATCGCAGTGGAGCCTTTGGGCGTGAGTCGGGTAAAGTGACAGGCTCGTTGTTTGGGTTTTGCGCCTTGATTGCGGCGTGGCCCGCAAATTGCCCCTTGTTTCTATCGGCGGCTGCCGAACTCTGTGGAGGAACCCCTCGGTGCCGATATGGGGACAGACACGTTGTTTGTGCATCCCCAGCCGGTGAATGTTCGGGTGCCGCATTTGCGTGATGTAAACGGGGCATAGGGTCGGTCGTCGGGTTGATGCGGCCGAGGACGGCCGCGCTCCCGACCGTCGGTGTCTTTTGTAATGCGCCGGCAGGAGCGCGGCGATTCTTCGCTGCACCCAGCCGGTGCATTTTCGGCGGTCCGATTTGGGTGATAGAAACGTGTCCTATGATCGGTCGTCGGGCTGGCGGCCGAAATATGGGGACAGACACGGTGTTTGGGCATGAAGACAAAGCGGCAGCAAGCTGCCGCACTCCAAACGCTTCGCGCCTACCAACGCCCACTGCATCCGCGGCAGCGCGTGAGAAGCCATTGGCATCAGCGCGCTCTTCCTTGCGACGGAGTCACAGGGCATATTTCCCAGCCCGGCGCGACTGAAGGTCCGGGTGGTGCAAGAGCCGCGGGGCGTTGCCCGTCAGGCGATTTTGGTTCCGGCTACGCCGGGCTGGGAAATATGCGGGCTAGCGCTCCCGCCCCCCGCCATCCGAATCCAGCCGTTTTGCGTGGGTATCTCACGCCCCTGTGTGTGCGGAGGAGCGCTTGCACCTGGCGCAAGATGGGAGTATATAAAGCGCGGCAATGGAGTTTGCCTGCCCGCCCAGCGGGGAACCGTCCCGACGTCGGGGCTGATGACTCCTATCGATGTGCTTGCGCGGTGGTGAGTCATGAGTATTTCGATCGGATCCAGACTTGGAGCGAGTCGGGCGGGTTCAACAGCGAACCACGGCGCGGCGCGTCCACAGCCTAACAATCCCTTAAATAGACTTGCATCTGTTGCAGGAACACTGCTCTGTCGCGCTTCGTCCGCGTGGGGTGGCGCGCGTGGGCAAGCCGCATCTGCAGCGTTGTTACTGTCAGACCGAGCCGAGCATGTCGGCCTTGGCATGATATAAACACCGGGTCAGAAAACAGCCCATGTTAGGGAGTAACACTTACATCAACCGGATTGAAGAAGTCGCACGGATGTTGGGACTGACGAATCTGCAGCCCCAGATTGCCGCGTGTCGTGCGCAGTGCAATGGGACCGCAAGGATAGATGTTGCGGTTTTCGGGCGGTTCAAAGCCGGCAAGAGCTCGTTCCTAAACCATTTGACCGGCCGTACTGTTTTGCCGATTGGGGTCCTGCCACTTACAGCCGTTGTAACGAGACTGCGCGGCGGGCCCACTGAAAAGGCGGAAGTTCGGTTTCTCGATGGGAGTACACGCGTCATCTCCGTGACTGAAATCGGCCAGTATGTCGGGGAAAGTTTGAATCCGAACAACGTCAAGCAGGTTGATTCTGTGGTGGTTGAACTGCCGGCTTTGGCGCGACTGGCGCCGCTGGAATTTGTCGATACGCCCGGTTTGGGGAGTGCATTCGCGCACAATACTGAAGCGGCGATGAAATGGCTGCCCAACGTTGGGGCGGCTCTGGTGGCGGTGAGTTCGGACGCGCCATTGTCGGAGCGTGACCTTGGACTGCTGGAAGAGCTGAGGCGTCACACGCCGAAGATTGTGATTTTGCTGACAAAGGCGGATTTGCTCACCGAGCCGCAACGGAATGAAGTGATTGAGTTCGTGCGTGGCCAAATGCGTCGCATTTGGAACGAGGAATACCCCGTGTTCTTCTACTCAGTGCGGCCGGGCCTCGAGTCTTTCAAAGAGACGCTCGAAACCAGGCTGCTCATGCCGCTGATCAGGGACAGGGATGCAGCCGCTGATCAAATTGCGAGGCATAAACTCGCGTCGTTGATGGAGCAGGCGCTCAATTACGTCAGAGTTGCCCACGCTGCTGCTACGCAGGCCGATTCAGCGCGGCTGGCGTTGGCTGACAAACTAGGCGAAGAACGCCAGCAGTTTGATTTGTTCCGTTCCGAGCTTGGGGTTCTTGCGTGTCAGCTCTCTGCGTCAGCGCTCGAGTCGTCGTTGACCCGGCTTCAGCCGACGGAGGCTGCTTTGCGGGAGAAGCTGGTGAGGGAACTGGAGGCGCAGTTTTCGATGTGGCGGTTGCGGCTGCCGGGCTTGGTGCGTGCGTGGCATGATTGGCTGGGAGAGTTCTTCAAGCGCGAACTGAGCGAGGTCTCGCGGACACAGAAACACGTGTTTTGCGAGCCGCTTTACAGGTCGAAACAGCATCTCACGCGGATGTTGTGCGGGTTTCACGATCGTCTGGCGTCGCATGTGAAGGCTGCGCTTGGCGTGACGCTCGCACCGCGCGAGTTCACACTGGCAGTAGAAGAACCATTGGCACCGCCGATAGACGTCGGGTTTGGCTTCGACGTGGTGATTGACCTTGTCGGGCACCTTGTGCCGATGACGGTTTTTGGGCGTGCAATAAAGCATTCGCTGTTGCGAAAGGCATGTTGGGAATTGGAGAAGAATGTCTCAAGGTTGGCGGCTGCGTGGCGCGACCGCGTGGCTGTTGCAATCGGTTCCCTTGTAAAACAAGCGGAACAGGCGGCACTGGAAGAACTGTCGGCGCTGGAACAGATGCTTTCGCAGACCGCATCCAAGGCGCCCGTGTTGCAGGAAACGATCAAAGAATTGGAAAGCGCCATCGAAGAAGTGCGCGGAAAACGCACGAAGCCCTGAATTGGGGCAGGAAAGCGCGTGCGGGGTCTTGTTTGCAGCGTTGCACTTGGGAAGTGACCGGATACCATGTCCAACGATGAGTCTGACTTCGAAGAGGCTGGAACGCCTGCAACGCAGCCTTGAACTTGCGCTGAACCAAGAATGGCCGCAACTGGTCCGGATAAAACGGCATCTGATTGGGCTGCGGCCGAGGCCAATCACATCGGATATCAAATCGGGCGGAACATTGCCGGCCGTGGCGACAGTGGCCACTGACGGCGGAGAGAATCGGCTGAACCTCGATCCAATCCGTGTCCAGGTGCTGCGCGTGGCTGACAGCACAGGCGAGGTTTATTTCGAGGATTTCATTCCTCTTTCCCTTCAACCAGAGGAAATCTTGCGGTTCTATTTCAAGTCTGAACCAAGGCTGCAGAGATTCCTTGAATGGTTGGGGTGTGGCTGGAATGAACTTTTGCCGCGGACTGACTATCAGCGTGGCAGTTTGCTGGCGATGTTGCGGGAGCTGCTCGAATGGGCGGCTCTTGTGAAGCTGGCAAGCAAAGGACCACCGAAGCTGTTGATCCGAGACGGGCTTCTTCGTAGCATTCTGCTGAACGAGCCGGTGTTCGTCGCGCTTCGGCGAAGACTGGAGCATTTGACAAACAAGCACAGCCACTTGTTGGTCGGGATAGCCAAGCGATCGAAAGTTATCAATTACCTGGCGCTTGCGTTTGGCTTGAACGAAACATTCGCAGGCGGACAGCCGTCGTACATTGTGGTGCCGGAAACACTGGAACGCGAGGCCGCGCCGGAGCAATACCGTTGGATCGGAGAACGGGCAATGGGCCAATTGTATGTCGCACGCCTTGACGCCGGGGAGGGCGTGCCTTTGTTTCCAGTGGACGTTGCCGTGTGGCAACGGAGCCGGGCCGCTGAAGTGATGGCGCTACTGCATGAATCTGCGCGCGGCAGTTTCCCTTTGCGCGGTTACCCGAACGCACTTGTGCGCGCTCACGAACACGCCCGACTTGGCGCTCTTGAAACCGAAATGTTCGAGCGACTCCTGCTTGAGGTGCTTGCTGCCCGGGACCCGGAAACGGCGCAGCAAGCGCATTTGCTGAAGCTGATTGGCCGCCAGCTCATTGAGGAACCCAGCCATGACGAACTCATTCAAGCTTAGTCTTTACTCTGACGAAAGGCCCGTTGGCTTGCTCAAGGGCTTCTCGCCGCTGCCTCACCAGTTGGAAGTCGATGCCGTTGTGCCATACGACGAGCGCGGCTTGCCGGGATTCGGCGAGTTTCTCTTCGTTGAACTGGACGAGACACGCGCCATCGTGGGGCGGGTCAGCAAGTACCACACAGCCGGTCAACTCACTTCCGCGCAGGGCGACGCGTATCTTGCCGACCTTGCAAAGGCAGATGTGCAGTTGCCGGAACCGATTGCGCGCCAGATGTTGCGCTACAACCTCAAAATCCATCTCCTCGGCCAGTTGAGCATTGATGGCGGCAAGTTCAGATTCGCTGTCGGCAAACGGGCGTTCGCCACGCTTGGAAGCAAGGTCAGGACACCGTCCGAAGCCGCCCTGACATTTCTGTGCAATGTCGGGCTGGAAAACGATCCCACTGCGGCATCACTCGGGCTGTTGGCTTACGGCGAGCACGTCACGAATGTGCCGGTCAGGTTTAGTGTCGCTCGTCTCAAAGGGAAACGTAGTTTCGTGTTCGCCCGGGCCGGGTACGGCAAGAGCAACCTCATCAAGTACCTCGTTTCGCAGCTTTACTCTTCCCCGCCAGATGTGGGGCTGCTGATTTTCGACCCTGAGGGTGAGTATGCGCTGCCGGACGCTCATGGGCGGCCGGGGCTGGCAAACGTGCCTGCGCTGAGTCCGCGGCTCGGGCTTTACACAAATCGTCGTGTGCCCGCCCAATATGCAGGTTTCCGAAAGGGCGATGTAAATGTGGATTTCGGCGATTTTCCGCCCCAGGACATTGTTGCGGCGTTTGTGCCGCAGGAAAAACAGGAAATGGTGTTCGCCAACATGTTGCGCAGCCTTGACTGGGACGCATGGCGACAACTGGTCCAGCTCCTCGCAAGAGACGGTTACGCCTCAGACAACAACGCGATCGCCAAATTGCTCTCGTACAAGCCGCGGCAGGACGACGTAACCCTCGGCGCGATCAAGAACAATCTCGTGCCTGCAATAAAGCGTCTGCATCGGCAAGGGGCTGTACTCGGCAAGAACATCCTTGAAGAATTGCGCCAGAACCGGATCGTTGTGGTTGACATATCGTTGCTCGGCAGTGAAGACGGCCTCGCAATTTCGGGCATGCTGCTCCGCCGAGTGTTCCAGCACAACATCCGGCATCTGACTGAACTTGGGGGACCGAGCGTGCGCTGTCTCGCTGTCATCGAAGAAGCTCAGACGGTTCTTGGCGACAGGTCATTGAGTGACGCCAACATTTTCGTCCGTTGGGTGAAAGAAGGACGGAAATACGGGCTGGGTGCAATCATTGTCACGCAGCAGCCCGGCGCAATTTCGGACCAGATCATCAGCCAGGGCGACAATTTCTTTGTATTGCACCTGCTCAACGACGATGACCTGCAGACTCTCAAACGCCACAACGCATATTACACCGATGAAATCTTGAATTATCTCCGTGCCGAGCCGATCGTTGGCAACTGCTATTTCTGGAGTGCACCGAGCCAGCCGTTCGTTTTGCCCGTGCGCGTTACCAATTTCGAGTCCATATGCCAAAAAACCGCCACTGCAACAACTGTGTCGTCCCACAAAAGGCCGGCACTGATCGCCCAAGCTGTCCGCGACGCGCTCGAGACCAACGGGCGCGTCTGGCTGTATCCGGTCAGGTCATATGCTGGTCGCGAAGAGCGAGGTTGCTTTGCGGTCAGCTCGGATTACCTTCACGCGGCTGTATGCCACGCGGTCGATGCTGACAGCGACGAAGTGAAGAAACAGATCGCCGCTGTATTGGCGCGCCACAACGTCAGGGTTGGATATGCTGTTCTCGAAGGAATAACAAGGCAAGTGTGGGTCATTTCTGAAACAGAACTGAAACTCCGACCCGGCAAAAAACCTCGTCCTACCCCGGTCGATGTTTCCGACAGGTTCTAACCCGGAAATCTCACCGGCCAAGCCGGCCTGGGAAAATATGCGGGTTAGGCTCGCGGACGTGCGGATTAGCTTTGACCGGACAACGCAACCGCAATCAACACGCGAGCCAACCTGTTTGCCGCGCTGCGCAATCGGCGGCGCCAACTCAACAGTTTCATCATCGCTCTGGGCCGCACAGTGGTCCAAAGCACAAGCCGCGGGAAATTGATCGTGTGCTCCTGGGTAACAAACCTGTTGAAGTCCACGGGTAGGTCTTCGTGCGTCGAATCCGAAACAACCCGAACAATGGCAAATTCGAGGTTGGTTTCGCGACACACCTCAGACAAGCCACCCGATTCCATGTCAACTGCGTCGGCACCCGTTGAATCTCGCAACAGGCGTTTTTCGCTCGCTTTGCACACAACGGTGTCAACACAACAAAACCGCGCTCGACGTCCTCCCGCCTCAACAAGGACACGGTCCAAACCCGGTGATTGTCCCGGGTCAAACACGATGTCGCCGACCTTCAAGCCAGGATCGAGTGCCCCTGCAAACCCGCAACTGAACACTCTGTTAGGTTTGTCTTCTGCCAACCATCGGCGCAACGCTTTGCCGGCGTTTGATCGGCCCATGCCGGTGATCAACACGGCGGCCGGGCATCGCACACCCGCTTCTCTGAGGAACGGCCGCGCTTCGATCGGCACGGCAAAACAAAAAAGTGTGTTCTTCATTAGCCAGATGACTTTTCATCCGCCATGGACCTGTGACAGGACACGAAACGCTCTTCCGAGACCGGACGGATGCGCCAGCGTGAGCAACGCCGCTCGGTCTCGCTGTGTAAGAGCCAACGCGCTGTTCAACAGTTCACCGCTGTGCTGCAGAATGCGCATGATATATGTTGCTTGGTCAACCATGCGTTCGGTTACGAGCCCCTGCGCCTCACCGGCTTCGATCAACGCGGAGAAATCCACGTGCGCTGTCAGGTCTTTCTCGCCCGGCATTTCAAGGAGCTCATCGTCAACAGTGTGGCGGCAGTAGGCGCGAGCTGTTCCGTTTTGCCTGTGAGGACTAAACAGCTCTTCACGGGTTAGTCCGTAATCGATTGTAATCAACGCGCCTTTGGCTAGCGCTGTTGCGGCCTTTCGCCACCATCGCGCCGCTCCCGGACAATAATCCAGGCGAAAACCATCTGGCAAAACCTCAGCAAGCGCCTGAGCGGTCGCACAGATAGCTCGCCAGTCTGAATCAGCTTCGGCTGCTTCATCGGGGCCGCCAGTCCGCGGCGTGCCTCCGAAACCGCCCATGTCAACCCACACAAAGCGGCCACCGTCAAGTCCAACCCCATCCTCATGCCACTGTCGCTGCTGCCTGCTCCACCGCAGCCGATGAAGCGGGAATGAATCCAACAGCTCGTTTGCGAATACCACGCCGTGAACCGAACCGTTCCCGAGCTCGTCAATTGCCTGGCACCAACTCACTCGGTCGAGATGCTCTGAAACATTCATGCGTTGTGCCGCTTTGCGCTTCGGGGAAGGCTCGATTATCACGTACCGCAGTTTGGCATACAAATCTGGCCGTGCGGTTTTCGTTGCCGTTAGTATGTCTGCTGCCAGGGTTCCATCGTGCGCACCACACTCGACAAGGTCGAACCCCGCCGAGTTCAGCTTTTCAAGTCGAGCGCTGAAATCCACGGCCAACAGCTTTCCGAAAACCGAACCGACGCTCACGCTGGTGTAGTAGTCACCTCGCCGTCCAATCTGGTCCAACGCGCGCTCGTAGTAGCCGTGGTCGGGATGATAAAGCGCCAATTCCATAAACCTCGCGAACGTGATCGGCCCTCGAGATTCTATTTCGCGACGGATCAGCTCATGCAACGCAGCCGATTCATCGCTGGTTGCCTGATTCTCTGAGCCTTTCTGCATAACGAATCTTGGGCAAGACTACCTCGTTGTGCGAGAAAACGCAGTTCAATCTCAACAGCCCGGTTGTTCTCTTTGAGCTGGACTGGACAGGTTTGGGTTGCCAAGGTCAACCCGACAAAGTGCATGAAACCTGTTGTTTTTTCTTTTCCGACAAGGATTTTCTTTGGCGCAGGTGCGTTGACTGCCCTTCCGGAAAACCTTGGCCTCATCAATGTCCGGAGACCGCTCATCGTCACAGACCCCGGCATGCTGAACACCGACGCATACCGGTCGCTCCTTGATATTCTCGGCCAGAACAAAGACCGCTTCGTCTGGTCGGTTTACGCCGGTGTGCACCCGAACCCAACCGAGCAGGACCTCAGAGAATCCGCGCGCGCGTTCGTGGAGAACAATTGCGACGGTGTAATCGCGATTGGCGGTGGAAGTGCGCTCGACGTTGGCAAAGCCGCGCGCATCCTGGTCAAGCGGCCGGACTTGGACCTGACACGGTTCTACGATGAAACCGACTGGTCAGGTTTGGCTCCGTTCGTGGCGATTCCGACAACGGCCGGCACAGGCAGCGAAGTTGGACGTAGTTCGGTCATCACGCTGGCCAAAACCAATCGCAAGGCCGTCCTTTTCAACCCGGCGCTGCTTGCCAGTTTTGTCATTCTTGATCCCGAACTGACCCGGAGTTTGCCTCCGGCTCTCACGGCAGCGACTGGCGTCGATGCTCTTACACATTGCATCGAGGCGTTCACATGCCCCGTTTTTCATCCGATTTGCGATGGCGTGGCGCTCGAAGGCATTCATCTGATCGTGGACGCACTGCCTCGCGTGTTCAAAAACGGCAAGGACATTGACGCGCGCGGTCAAATGCTCGTGGCGGCTGCGATGGGTGCGATCGCATTCCAAAAAGACCTTGGCGTGGTGCATTCCCTCGCTCACCCGCTTTCAACGGTCGCCGGAATGCACCATGGGCTGGCCAATGCACTCTGTTTGGTTCCCGCAATGAAATTCTGCGCCAGCCGAAAACCCGGCATTTACAGGCGCGTTGGAATCGCCTGCGGATTGGACCTCAACGCCGTCCCGGACGTTGAAGCGGACGGACGAACAATCGAGTTCATTTCCCGTTTTCTGGTCGGACTTGGCTTGGCTGGACGTTTGCGCGCTTACGGAGTCAAGCCTGAGCAGATAGACGAGCTGGTTGCACAGGCGTGGGACGATCCATGCCACAAGACAAATGTCGTTCCTGTCACCGCTGAGGATCTGCGCTCGCTTTATCTCGAGGTAATGTAGCGCTCGTGTTGTTGGCAAGAGATCGGCGGGGAACGAAGTGGTCGCCGAGCGGCCACAAGCGGAGGGCGTGTTTCGTATGCCTGAACAAACTCCGAAGCAGGCGCCTGCCGAGGTCTGTCGGGGGAACCGCGCGCATGCCGATATGGGGACAGACACGTTGTTTGTAAATCCCCAGCCGGTCAATGTCCGGGCGCCGGATTGGGATGATCGAAACTGGTGTAAGATCGGGGCGTCGGATTGAAGCGGCCGAGGACGGCCGCGCTCCCGACCGCCGGTGTTTCGTTCAACGCGCCGGCAGGAGCGCGGCGATTCTTCGCCGCACCCAACCGGTGAATGTTCGGTTGTGCGATTCTGGGGATCGAAGCCTGTCGTACGATCGGTCATCGTGCTGATGCGGCCGGAATATGGGGACAGACACGTTGTTTGTGCATAAAGACAAAGCGGCAGCAAGCTGCCGCACTCCAAGCGCTTCGCGCCTAACAACGCCCACTGCATCCGCGGGAGCGCGTGATAAACCATCGGGATCAGCGCGCTGTTCCTTGCGGCGGAGTGGCAGGGCATATTTCGCAGCCCGGCGTGGCTGAGAGCCCGCATTATGGGGGCGCAGGAGCCGGGACAGTGCCTGTCAGGCGACTTTGGTTGCGGCTGCGCCGGGTTGGGAAATATGCGGGCTGACTAATTCGACGGGGTGCCGAAGAACCTGGACCGCAGGCTTTTCAGGTAACCGTCGCTGAGTGTATTGAGGGCGTGGCGGGCAAGGGTGAAGTTTTCGGCCAACTGTTCGAAAAGCGATTGGGTCCATGGCGGGGTGGCGCAGCGAGCAGCCAGAGCATAGAATCGCCGCCCTTCGCTTTCGTAATCGGCAATTGACCGTTCGCCGCGGGTGAAAGTGTGTGGGCGACTCACCCAAACCCCGGCATGATCGGGGTATATGCCCGTCAGGAAAAGTGCGATGTCGGCGATCCGCTTGTAAATCCGCGGCCTGAATTCGGGCTCCACCAACTGACACAAACTGATCATGTCATCAAGGTTGATGTCGCAGATTCGGCGTTTGCGCCAGTGCCCGCGTTCTTTCCAGTAGAGGACGGCTGTGTTGGTTCGAACAAAAGAGCACAGCATCTCCGTGAGGTACTCGAGTGTGGCTGGTTCGGCGAGCAGCTCGACGACCTGCCGTGCATGGAAGATTGGGACCCGTTTTCCGGATTCTTCGATCTCGAGCACGAAATCGCGTTCTTCGAGGTCGGCGCGTACACGCCGCAGAAGGATGGAGAACATCAGGAATGGCGAAACTCGCACGAAAGCTTCTTCCTCGTTCATGAGCCTTTGTGCGAGCCGGGGATCATTGAGCATGGGCTCGAGAAAATCTTCCTTGCCCTTGAGGCTCTCGATGATCTTGCCATGATCGCTGCGGTTTGACACCAAGGTCTCGACAACGAATCTCAAGTCTGCATCGCTGAGTTTCATAACACACTTCATCAATGCAACAACTTTTGCGTCAATAATATAACAAAAGCCTGCATTGTATGCACGCAGAAGGGCTGGGAATCAGTTGTTAGCCGCCCGCAGTCGCGCGCCGCTCAGTCCGAGTACTTCATGAATTGAGCAACGCTTGGAATGAAAAACAGGACCTGGGTCTTGATTGTGCTGAGATTGTCGCCCCCCTGTTTGCGGTCTTGGCCAAGGCCTGAGTGTCAATGGACCACGCCGCTTTCGGCTTGTACTGCGTTGCGTTGCGGGGATGTTGAACCACGGAATACCCGAAACCCGCTAACGGGTTGCGGTGATGGAGAGCTCCTGTCGTGGGGCTGCACCCCACGGTGGTATGTGCCGTACAATTGGCACCTTGTTGACCGAGCGGGACAACAACTTGTTGCCCATCGTGGAAATCTCACCGGTCAACTGCCCAAGAAGGCGGCGTGCACTGCCCTGGCGGCATCGTCGGCTTTTGCCAGTTCGATGATCACAGAAATCTTGATCTCGCTGGTGGAAATCATGTCGATGTTTATGCCTTCGCGGGCGAGGGTGTCGAACATGCGAGCGGCGACGCCGGAATGACTGCGCATGCCTACTCCAACGATGGAGAGCTTGGCGATGGCCTGGTTGGCCTGGACCTTCTTAATGCCGACCTCTTTTCTAATTCCATCGATGACCTTTTCGGCCTTTGGCAGGTCGGGCTTGTCAATTGTGAACGACAGATCGGTTGTTGGACTGGCGGCTCCGTGGCTGACGTTCTGGACGATCATATCGACATTGATCGCGGCCTCAGCCAAAGTCCGGAAAATGCGCGCAGCCACGCCGGGTCTGTCAGGCACGCCCACCAAAGTGATTTTGGCCTGGTTCTTGTCGAGCGATACACCTCGGATGACGACGCTTTCCATGTCCTTTGTTTCCTCTTTCACGATTGTTCCTGGGTTGTTGTTCAAACTTGAGCGAACTTCAAAAACCACGCCGAACTTTTTGGCGAACTCGACGGACCGGAGTTGCATTACCTTGGCACCGCTTCCTGCCATCTCGAGCAGTTCGTCGTATGAAATCTCGTCGATTTTTCTGGCCGTGGGCACAACACGCGGGTCGGCGGTAAACACGCCATCGACATCGGTGTAAATCTGGCACAGGTTCGCTTTCAATGCAGCCGCGAGCGCGATTGCGGTGAGATCCGAGCCGCCTCTTCCGAGTGTTGTGATCTGGCCCTCGGGTGTTTGGCCTTGGAAACCGGCGACTATTACAACCTTGCCCTGGTCAAGGAGTGCGTGCACTTGGCGAGGGGTGATGTTCTTGATTTTGGCCTTGGTATGGACACCGTCAGTGACGATGCCTGCCTGTGCGCCGGTCAGGGACATCGCGGGCACACCCAACGCTTCGAGCGCCATGGCCGTCAGGGCGATGGTGGTTTGCTCGCCAGTCGCCAACAACATGTCCATTTCGCGTTCGCTCGGCAGTGGGGTGATATCTTTGGCCATCTTGATCAACTTGTCGGTTACACCGGCCATCGCAGAAACAACCACTACAAGCCGATCGCCGCGGCGGTGATATTCGGCCACGCGCGCCGCAACGTTTTTGATACGATCGGTATCGGCCACGGACGTGCCACCGTATTTCTGAACTATAAGCGCCATTTTTTTGCTTTGGTTGACGACCGGCCCTTTGCAGCGACCGGTTACGGGCTCGCAGAGTACCAGCCGTGCGCCTTTCGGGCGAGCACCAATTCAAACGTGCGGTCCGAAGGTGTCCAGTAGGTATTCACGAAAGACGTTTTGATCGGAAGGCAACCTGTCGAACTGTTCCGGCAGGTTCTCCACCGCGCGCAGACACGGTGGCGGGTCCGGGGAAAAACCAAGGCATCGCTGAATTTCTTCGGGGAACTTTGCCGGATGAGCTGTCTCGAGGACGACTACAGGCGATCTGTCAGGCGGCTCGATTGACAGGTACTCCTCAAACCCGCGCCATGCAACCGCGCCGTGCGGTTCAAGCAACAGTCGGTGCTGTGTCCATGTGAACTTGATGGTTTCGCGCGTTTGCTCGTCTGAAACGGAGGTGGAAAAGATGTCCTTCCGCATGGCATCGAAATCTGGTTTGCTGCCGAGCACGCCGGTCTCGTCCATGCGCCCGCCGTAAAGCGCCACAAGTCTTGCAAGGTTGCTTGGGTGACCGACGTTCATTGCGTTCGACAGACAGTGACGCGAAGGTTCAATCTTCTCATAAGTGCCGGTCTTCAACATGCGGGGGAATTCGTCATTGGCGTTCACGGCCACAACCAGCCTCTTGATTGGAAGCCCCATTCGCCAGCCCAACACGGCTCCCATCATGTTGCCGAAGTTTCCGCTGGGCACGGAAAAAACCAGAGATGCACCGGGTTCGGCCACTCGAGACGCGGCGTAGTAATAGTAAACAATCTGCGGCAGTAATCTCCCAATGTTGATCGAGTTGGCAGACGTGAGCGAAAGATGACCGAGTGAAGGATCGGCAAAGGCGCGTTTCACCATGGCCTGGCAATCGTCGAACTTGCCTGCCACCGCGACTGTGCGGATGTTGCCACCGAGGGTTGTCATTTGTTTGCGCTGGAGCCTGCTGACCTCGTGTTCGGGGAAAAGGACCACAACGCGAATGCCGGGCACGCCGGCAAAAGCGCTGGCAACGGCCGATCCGGTGTCGCCGCTGGTGGCGGTCAGGATTGTTAATGGCCTGTTCTCCTGCACTACGAACAAGCCAAGCATCCGTGCCATCAAACGCGCTGCGAAATCTTTGAACGACGCAGTGGGGCCGCGGTCGAGCCGCATGACCCAGGTGTGTTGCCCGACATGTTCCAGAGGCACATCAAACTGGTAAGCGTCCTTGCACAGTGCCGACAGTTTGGTTTCGTCCACGACCCCGGTTGTGTAATGGCGCAGGACTGTCAGCGCAATCTCGTGGTAGGGCAGGTTTGCCATCGCAGCGATTTCTTCGCGCGGAAGCCGTGGAATCTCAACCGGCATGTAAAGCCCGCGATCAGGCGCCTGTCCACGCAGCAACGCCTCGCGCAGGTTTGCCAACGGTGCCTGCCCGTTTGTGCTGTAGAACAACGTTTGTGAAACCATGGCGATTCTCTCGACAAAACTGTTTGGGTGCGGGCGCGGCGCTGAGTCAATCGAGGTTTTCGACTCGGATCATGACGGGGTTTGCTTTTACCACCGGCAAACGCGCAACACGCCGCAACGCGTCGGCCATTGCCTTGTTTGGCGCTTCGTGAATCATCAGGATCAGCGGGACATTGTCGCCCTCGCGCCCCTCGGGTTGGATTACCGAAGATATGCTTATATTGGCCTTGCCGAGCACGGCGGCTATTGCGGCCAAAACACCTGGGCGGTCAACAACTTTCAATCGGATATAGTATCGCGACACAGCCTCGTTGATTGACAGTAGCCTGCCGTGTTTGTCGTGCGGCACAAATGGCGGAACCCTCTGGCGTGTGTTGTGCTTCAAATCCAGGGCCGCGTCGGCCAGATCGCTCAGCACCGCACTTGCGGTCGGGTCCTGCCCCGCGCCCCGGCCGTAGAACAACGTATCGCCAACGACATCACCCCGGACAAACACAGCGTTGAAGGAATGGTTGACGCTGGCCAAAACATGGCTGTTCGGGATCAAGGCCGGATAGACCGCCACAAGCAAACCTTCGTTCTTGGCCGGGGATTTTCCAGGCGCAGTTTGGGGCTGAATTTTCTTGGCCACTCCCAGCAACTTGATTGTGTAACCGAGTTGGCTGGCAAACTCGACGTCGAGCTTCGACAGGCGGCGGATGCCTTCGACGTGAATCCTCCGGGGGTCCACCCAGAACCCATGTGCCAGAGAAGCAAGTATGCCGATCTTGTGCAGCGAATCGTGCCCGTCAATGTCAAGAGACGGGTCTGCCTCGGCATACCCAGCCTTTTGCGCCTCGCTTAGCGCAACTTCGAAATCCACCTTCTCGAGCTTCATCCGGGTGAGGATGTAGTTACAGGTGCCGTTGACTATTCCGTAGATGCGTTCGATTCGATTGCCGACGAACCCTTCCCGCAAAGCTTTGATTATCGGTATTCCACCGCCAACACTCGCCTCGTAGTACAGGTTCACGCCGCGACGCCGAGCTTCGCCAAACAGTTCCTCCCCGTGCGCCGACAATAGAGCCTTGTTTGCCGTGACAACCGGTTTGCCCAAACGAAGCGCACACAGCACCATTTCACGCGCCGTAGTGGTGCCCCCGGCAAGCTCGAGCACAAGGTCAACCTCGGGGTCTTCAACAACCTCGCGCCAGTCCAGCGTCAGCAATGAGTGCGGAATCGCAACCTTGCGGGGTTCGTCGAATGCTTTGACAGCTATTCTTTTGATTGCAAGGCGGATTCCAACCCGCGCGGCGAGCAGATCGCCATTGCGCCGGAGCGCCTTGTAAACACCGCCGCCGACGGTGCCACCGCCTATCATTCCTATTCGAATCTGCTGCATCACGCCCGTGAGATTGGCTGGGCCGGGAAGAAACCTCAATCCATTTCAACAGTGCAACCGCACGCGAGCAGCTCCCTTGAGAACAACCCCACCGGTACCACGAAATGCCCGGCACCCAATCCCACTACTCACTCGCGTGCGGTTGCGAAATAGTCGATGGCCGATTATGCAACACTGACGGTCGCCGTCCAGTCACAAAAAAACAAACATCGCAAACACACCAAAGCGCACGAGTTTTAGCGCGTTAAAAGCTTAATTGTCAATAACATTTTTAAGTTGTTCACAAGTTTTTCACAAATCTCACTGCGTATTTCGTGATTCAATCCCCCAGCCGCGCGATCGCCCCCATAGCCATGTCGAAACCTGTGGCGAAGAATTGATCCGTGATGCCTCATCCTTGATGCGTGATGTATATTGTGCCAGGCTCAAAGTGTGAGTGCTGCGAAAAAACAACAAGAGATACCTGAGCGCTTGGCCGGAACCTCGCGTGTTTGTTCGGCCGCGGAAAAACAACTGACTTCCATGAAATTGAAACGAGCTGTTCCTCCTGGAATCCTGTTAACTGTTGGGCTTCTCGTCATTGGCGAGTCCGCCGCGGAACCTGAAGGCCGATTGCAATTGGCAGTTCCTCAGTCGAAGCCGGAGGTGTTCGAACGAGTGGAGTTGTCAGTCAGTGGAATGCCTCAAGCCGGGAACCCGTTTGACGCAGAGTCCGTGGCGCTGGATATCGAGGTTGTTTCACCGTCCGGCAAGTCGGTTCGGGTGCCGGGGTTTTTCACGAGAGATTTTGCACGGAAACTCGAAGGAAGCCGCGAAGTTCTTACCCCCAAAGGCGATGGTCAATGGCGAGTCCGGTGGCTGCCGGTCGAGCCCGGTTTGCACAAGTTGACGGCTGTCGCGAAGAGCAACGGGCAATTGGCGGGACGCGCGGAGGCGGCGATTGATGTTGTTCCGAGCAAGCGCCACGGAATTGCGCGTGTTGAGTCAACAAGCAGACGGTATTTCAGGCTGGACGATGGGACGCCCCTATTCCTAAACGGCCTTTGCGCCTGCTGGCACGGAAGCCGCGGCACCTACGATTACGATGACTGGCTCGCGGCCTACCAAAAAGCAGGCATCAATTACATCCGCCTTTGGATGTGGCCCATCGCGTTCGGCATCGAGTGGGATAAACAGGACAAACTTCGGTACAAAATGGACAGCGCATGGCAGCTTGATTACGTGATGACCGAGGCCGAGCGACGAGGCGTATTTGTGATGCTTTGTCTCGATTACCACGGGATCTTCGAGGTGAAACCGGATTACTGGGGCGGTAACAATTATTGGCCTCGCCACCCCTACAACGCCACAAACGGCGGGCCTTGCAAGACCCAGAACGATTTCTTCACCAGCGAGGACGCAAAACGGCTCTACGCAAACCGTCTTCGCTACATTGTTGCTCGGTGGTCGGCATTCCCAAACCTCCTCGCATGGGAGTTTTTCAACGAGATTGACAATGAATATGCCTACCTGAAACACGACGACGTGGTCGCATGGCACGGTGAAATGGGCAGGCGACTCAGAGAAATGGACCCCGTCGATCACATGATATCTTCAAGTTTCACCGGCGGAAGCGAGCGCCCCGACCTTTTTGCGCTCAACGAAATGGACTTTTCGCAGTACCACTCTTACAACGAAAAGCATCCGGCGCGCATGGTCGCCGAGAAAACCGCCCGCTTTTTCAGAAAATACAACAAACCATTTTTTGTGAGCGAGTACGGAACCGACTGGCGCGGCTGGAAGCCTGACACCGACCCTCATTTCAGGGCGTTGCACCAGGCAATATGGAGCGGCGCTTTTGCCGGCGCGGCCGGTACTGGCATGACGTGGTGGTGGGAGAGTATCCATGGCGCAAACCTCTACCACCATTGGTCGGCCCTGAGCGAATTCCTCAAAGGCACCGGTGTGGGACGGCCTGATATGCACTCAGCCGAGTTCAGAAATGATCAAGGCTCCGTTCTTGCCTTTGGAGTGGCAGCCCACGACGAAGTGCTGGTGTGGTTGCTGGACAAAGCTTGCGACTGGCCCGATGGCGCGATGGTGGCCGACCCGGCGCCAGTTGCAGGTGCGAAAATCACGATCGTTGGCGTGGACGACGGCGCATGGTCTGCGGAATGGTTTGACACCGGAACAGGAAAGCGGCTCGCAACCCACGATCTTGAGGCGAAGTCCGGCACCATCGCGCTGGAACCGCCTTCCTTCAAGGTGGACATTGCTGCGAGATTGAAAAAGACCAACCGTTAGCCCGCATATTTCATACTCTGAGCAGTCTGCGAAACGGGTGTCTTCAAGCAACCAAGGAATATGCGGACCCTGGAAATCTCACCGCAATAACAGTCGCAGCTTTCCTGATCCCGCTGCACAGAGGCCATCGAATCTGGATTTTGGTTGATACCGTTCCCCAGAACTCCGCCTGGTAACCAAACCTCAGTCAGACCAGGCTCTTTGGCGGGATACATTCACAACTTCAATGTCCACTGTATTGCCCGGACAAAGTCTTTACCAGAGCCCCGATCCATTCGACTTGATCAGCCCAGTGATATCGAGTCGTGCAAATACCATGTCTGTCCCTCTATTTGGGGGTAAAATCTCACAACACACTCCGGGAGTCAAACAGGGCCAGGCGGTTGGCGAAGCATCCTGATAAAGTGTGGGGCTTTGTAGGGGTACCAGCTCAGCCTGTCACTATTGCGCCCCAGCTCACAGAAAGACCAGAGAGCAACAGCCCGCTCACGAATTGTTGCGGCGCAGACGCAACCGAATGGTCAAGATTCCGATCTTTGAGTGACCTTCGACGGATGGCTGTACACGGGTAGTGGCGCACCCAAAAAAAGAGGCCGGGCAATGTGCCCGGCCTCCTGTGCTTTCAAGTAATGCGGCTTACCACCGTGCGCGATAGAACTTCTTCGTGCCGGTGGGTGTGACGGTAAGCGGGCTCGTTCCGACAACGTCGGTGTATGCACCGGTGACTTCGTCGGCGGCCTGCAATGTTCCTTCGAATGTTATGACGACTTTCCCCTGGGCATCGAGGCCGACGGAGAGAGCCGGCGGCTGTGGCGGTGTCGTCGGGTAATTCCCGTAATCGCGGAACTTCGCCACAGTAGAATGTCCGACACCCTCGCCCGTGCTGTTGTTGTTGAATTCAGGACAGTAGTAGATGCCGACCAATAGCAAGTTAGGCATGGGTTCGTCTGTGAACGTTGTCGAACCGTATTCGGTCCAGTTAACACCGTCGTTGCTGTACAAGCCCGTGAACACCTGGCCTTGGCGCTTCATTCGAAGCCATGCAGTCGGGTAAGCCGGTGTACCCGCGCCTGTGCCACCGTAGTTGCCGCCCTTGGTAAGGCGCCAATCGGCTTCGAAGGCATTGTTGCCTGCGGCTCCGTTCCACTGGACGGCCGGGTTGACGCGGAGCATGAACCTGCGCTCCATTTGAGCTGAACCGCCTTCGACTGCGGCTCGGTTCACGCCTTCGTCAGCGGACGGTGTGGCGCACATGCCGGCGCGCGCCCACTGGCTGGTCGGGTCTTGATACTCGACGCGGACGACCTTGTCGAAGTCGCCCGTCACTTCCTCATAGACGAACGTGGCTTCGTCGTAGTTGTTCCAGTTTGCAGTGCCGCTGCTGATCAGGAAGAAGTCGGCAGCACCGACAGCGACGACATCATCAGGCCACAGCGCCGGGTTGGGGTCGATGTTCATTCCGCCACTGTATCCTTCGATGTAATCGTCGCCACCCATAGCGGCCCATTTCATCTTGCTGGTGACAGTGAGCGATTTGCTTTCACCGGTGGCGCTCATTGCGTTGCCTTTGAGGTCCTTGATGTTCTTGACGGTCACGGTGACATTGTCACCGCTGGCGAGGCCGGATGTTGTCAGGACGACTGCACAGCCGGTGAATGGGCCGGCAGTTCCGAGGACCATCTTGGGACCTCCGTCCCAGTGTGCGTATTTCTGATAACGCACGCCGGTCACCGAACCCTTTGACAGTGAATAATTGGCCACATTGCTTGCGGTTGTTTGATCGACGTCCTCATCGAACTCGATGCCGATCTCGACTGCGCCGCCTTTCAGCACCGAACCGGCGCCTACGAGTTTGGGCGGGAACGTGTCGGGGACAACTGTCAGCGTTGCTGCAGTGCTGAACTCGGTTATCCCTGGGACGCTGCAAACCACGCGGTATTTGTAACCGCTATCAGCGAGCGTGAGGATTGGAGTCTCATAACTGCTGGAAGTGGCACCGGGGATGTCGGTGAAATCTGAGCTTCCCGGAGGAGCCTTCTGCCACTGGTAGGCCAGAGCGGCGCCGTACGCGGAGGTGCCAGTTGCGACGACAGTGAACTTGGCACTGCTACCTTCGGTCTTTGTGACATCTGTTGGATGTTGCGAGATGGTGACTTCAGACCCGGTTGGGTCAATGTAGCAGCCCACGACATTGCCGGTCAGAAGCGGCGCGCTTCCATCGGCAGGGTCATCGTCTGTCTCGAGCTTGTATGTGGCAGCAAACCAGTCGCCACCGCACCAGCTCGGGTCATGGTGAACCATGAGCATGTAATAACGTTTGCCTTTTTCGAGGCTGATTGTGGTGCCAAACGGCCATTCACTGAAAGTTGAGTAATCCGAGCGGTGCCGCATCGGGTCTGTGTCGTGCGTTGTGTTCCAGGCGCGCGGGTCTGTCCAGCCGCCGGGTTCGGCCGCAATCAAGTATTTGTTGGCCGGATCATCGTCGGTGCTGAGGTACAGCCACCAGCGGTCTGCGCCGGCTGTGAAGAACACGTAATTGCCGGTTACTGGCGGGATGAAGAAACCTTCGAGCGTGTCGAAGTAATTCCGGGCTGGATCGGCAACGCTGTCGCGAGTGACGCCGTTGGCCGGATACTCGAACGCAGTCATGAGGTCCACGCGATCGGGCTGGTTCGGGAACCGCGCGTCTGAGAACAGGTTCGCAGGGTTGCCGCCGGTGCCGTCATCAATATTGTTGTACTTCTTGTGTAGGACTCTACCGAGGGCGAACATGAATGTGCGGAACGACGCCTGGCTGTTTGGGGCGACCACGTTGCCCGCGGCGGCGGTGTCTTTGACGTTGTTGACCACGACTGTGTAGTTGGCGCCTTCGGCTTGTTTGCTGGTAACGAGAACCACGCTTGAGCCCAGCACTGTTGCCGATTGGACGGTTAACCCGGAAATCGAGTAGTTCGCTTTGTTGCCACCGCTGACCGGGTCGATTGGCTCAGAAAACGTGAGAACTGCGCCGAGGAAATCCGTGCTGCCCTTGGCTGAAAGGAGCACAGGCGGAGTGACATCAGCGACAACTGTGAGAGTGGCTTCGGCGGACGTGGCTGTGCCAGCGGCATTGCTGACGGTGCATTTGTATTTGGCGCCGTTAGCGGACAGCGGCACACGCGCGATGCTGTAGGTGTAGCTTGTCGCATCTGTGATCGCGACGTTGTTGCTGTACCACTGGAAAGCCAATGGCGCGCTTCCGTCAAAACCTATGGTGAATGTCACCGGCGCGCCTTCATCGATAGTCTGGCTTTGTGGTGGAGTGGTAACAACGGGCTGAGCTGTAGTTTCCGCAACAACAGTTGTGATGGACAGGTCGTCGATGAACTGCTCGGCGTTTTCACCGCCGGTACGCCCTCCAAAGCCAAACTGGCCGGCTAAAGGCTCGAAGTTTGGCAATATAAGCCCTTGGTAAAGCATCTGCCCTTTGTATTTGAGATCCAGCGTGCCATTGCGGTAAAGCTTGACCTCAACGTCCTCGTACTTGCTTGTCACCATGTCGCTCTTGGCGAATTTGGTGATGGCGATGCTGGCGCCGCCGTACTTGACCTCGACGGCCGGTGCCTCGCCGCCGCCGTTGTCGTAAATATCCCAGCAAATGATCAGGCCGTTGCCAGTGCCCTCTTCACCGAAATTCGAGTATGAGGTGACGTCCGGTCCAAAACAGAACGAAACTCCGTCTGCAGGATTGCCGGACCCTGGACCGATCTTGAGTTTGAATTTTGCCGTGAAGCTCTCGATTGGATAACCTCCGTCGAGGTCATCAAGAATAATGGTGCCCTGTTGACTGTTTTGAGCGTATGTTAGCGCGCAATGCCCTTCCTCAACGTACGCTGTTCCGTTGAGCGTGTAACCCAACTGCCACGGATCACTGAAGTCCGATGTGAACGAGCCGGCGGTAACGACAATCGTGGGTAATACCGCGGCTGCAACCGACGCAATTACGGATCCAATCCTCATATTCGACTCCTGTTCTAGTTCGTCGCGCGTGACACCGGAAACCTCCACCTACACCGTTCGCTCCTCGATGCATGCGCGACCACTGTTTTGGTTGTTTAACCGACGTGTGACTTTCTCATTTGACACAGTCTGTGTCAATCTCAATCTCCTGTTCGAGCTGACTTTCTTCGCAGGCTTGGATCAGCCCGCGGACTGGAACGCGATATGGGGACAGGCACGTCGTTCCATCAGAATAGATAGATATGCAAGAAACCAAACAAGATTGACATAGACAGCCGCCAGCACGTCGTCTGCTGTCACGCCCAATCCGCCCGGCAATTGCTGGCTTTGGCGGACCGGCCATGGCTTCCATATATCGAAAAGACGGAAACTGGCGAACAGTCCAAAAGCCAACAACAGATTTCGGGTCGTCATCAGTTCGCCAACAGGCGGAATTTTCCCCGATGGCAAGCTCACTGCCATCACCGGTCCGAGGAAACAGACAGGCACGGCCGTAATCTCGTCCAAAACGATCGACTGATGATCTTTGACCCCGAGGATTTTTTCAGCCTGCCCACATACACACACGCTCAGCAGCAATCCCATCACAACGCACGCGCAGTACGACCATGTCCGCCCCGTAAGCATCAGCAGCCAAACCAAAACCATTCCAACCAGGGAACCCCACGTGCCGGGAGCGGGTTTGAGCCGGCCCACGCCGAAACCTTGTGCGATCCAGAGGATGACTGTTGTCACATGTCGTGCAGGTATAGCTGGCGGTTGTGCCACATATAGAGGAACCCGGAAACAACCGTGAGCGTAAGCGCCACCCACAGCGCCAACAAAGCGAACGTTGCGATCCACGGGCTGAACAGGGCCTGAATCCATGGGGCCCATTCACTCTGAGCTTCCATCACGAGCAGCGCGATCACGGCGATCACCTGGGCAGTAGTCTTGTGTTTGCCGTAACCTTCGGCCGCAAGGACAACATTCTTCGAAGCAGCAAGAAGGCGCAAACCGGTGATCACCAGTTCGCGAGCAACAACAATCACCGCCATCCATGCTTCGACGACGACCGGCGACCCGGGATGAAACCGCGCGCGCCCCGCCAGAGCAATAAACGCTGTGCAGATCAAAATCTTGTCCGCAACCGGGTCCATCAGAATGCCAAACGTTGTGATAGCGCGTCGTTTGCGGGCAATGCGCCCGTCAAGAAAATCGGTGAAGCTGGCTGCGAAAAACAGGAGCAGTGCCAAAGTGTCGTTGAAGCTCCACCGAGCGAACATTGCCCAGAGAAACAACCCCGCGAGTAGGAACCTCGAAATTGTCAGTTTGTTTGGCAGATTCATCAATGCGTTGCGGGTCAACTTTGCCGAGCAGTCTCGAGTTCCGCAACCAGATCGTAATCGGTATGGCCCATCACTCGTACATTGGCAAACTCGCCCACGGGCCACCGGCCCCGCACATAGACACGCCCGTCAATGTCCGGCGCATCGATTTCGCTGCGGCCAACAAGCCAGTCGTGTCTCTGAATCTCTGTACTGATTGCTTCGTGTGCGCGGCTTGATCCATGCTCGGGCGAGAATGTCGCATGACGGAGCATCTCATTGCTGGTTTTCCCTTCGATGAGCACGCGAATTCTGCGCCCCAAAAAAGATGCGGCTACATCACGCGCGATTTTCCGTTGTTCCCTTAGCAACAGACGCATGCGTCTTCGTTTTTCTTTCTCCGGCACCTGATCCGCCATTCGCCCCGCGACGGTGCCTTCTTCGTGCGAGTACGTGAACACTCCCAGCCGCTCGAACCTTGCCCACCTCACAAACTCGAGCAGTTCCTCGAAACATTGCTCTGTCTCACCCGGAAAGCCGACGATGACGGTCGTCCTTATTGCGACTCCGGGTATGCCGGCGCGGATTTTTTTCAGGAGGCCGGCAAGGTGCTCCGACCGGGTGTCACGCCGCATGCGCTGCAGAATAAGATCGTTGATGTGCTGTATTGGGATATCGACATACCTCGCCACTTTCGGGCAGTTGGCGATTGACTCAATGAGTGTGTCTGTCCAGTGAGCGGGGTGCGTGTAAAGCACCCGAATCCAGAAATCACCCGGCAGTTTCTGCAGTTCGCCCAGCAGCATCGCAAGGCTCGGTGCGTCATTGGCGCCAATCCCCGCCAATCCCGACCCGATCCCGGCCGACGAGCCGCGGGCGCGACAGCGCACAATGTCCCGGCCGTATGCCGTTGTATCCTGAGCAATCAGGTTCAATTCTTTCACGCCGTCCGCAATCAGCGCTCGAGCTTCCGCAACAATATCCTCCGGTGTGCGGCTTCTTTGCCGCCCGCGCACCTGTGGTATGACACAAAAGCTGCATCGATGATCGCAGCCTTCGGCGATTTTCAAATATGCGTAATGATGAGGCGTGAGACGAAAACGCGGCGTATCTGCGCTGGGGATGTACTTCGGCCGCCGGTTGATCGAGACAACTGGCATCAACCCGGCGCTTTCCATGCCGCTGGCGAGGTGCGAGCGACGGCGCCGACTCGGCCGATCCGATCCATGCTTGCCACTCTCCCGCGCCCGCTGCGTTCCTGTTAAGAGGCGCGATTGTTCTCTCAGTCGCATGGCCCGCAGCGATACTGCTTCCCGAACCAGATCGGCGATATTGCCAACTTCATCTGTGCCTGCGAACGCTTCTACTTCGGGTAAAAGCACCGCAAGGTTCTCCCGGTACCGTTGCGGAAAACAACCCACAACAATCAACGCCTGTTTCGGGCGCTGGCTGTCTCGGAACTCAACGGCTTCCAGTACGGCATCTATGCTCTCGGTTTTTGCGCTCTTGATGAAGGCGCATGTGTTTATGATGACAGCGTCGGCGCGCGCCTGGTCGTTGGTGATTTCGATCCCTGCGCAAAGAAGTGCGCCAACCATCAGCTCTGAATCGACAAGGTTCTTTGCGCAACCCAGCGAGATTATCGCCGCGCGCAGGTGTTTTTCGCGTTTCCCCAATGTGCTCACAACAATAGACAGCGAAGACGGGGCAAGGTTATCCACATGATCACCTTGGAGCCGGTGCCCGGCTCGGTGGTGGCAAAGGCAGGGTGTTCCCGGGCGGAGTACGGACCGGCCTGTACAAGCCGGGTTCGATGCCGCGGGTTGGGTCTTGATCGAGCTGGCTTCTGACGGCGTGCTGTATCCAAAATACGCCGCCAAGCACCGCGGCAGCAACGATGAGCGGCAGCGCAATCCGCCAGTTCACGCGTGACAAGTGCAGCATCACGAAATCGATGAAAGTCCGCTCGGGTGCTGAAAGACTTGGCGGCTCACGGAATTTCTCCGTTTGCGCAAGTTCCTTCTCGAGGGTCTGCATGATTTCTGCAGCATCGATTTTCACGAGCCGCGCGTAACTGCGAACGAATCCGCGGATGTACACGGGCGCCACAAACACGTCATAATCGCCGCTTTCAAGCGCGCGCACGTGGTCGGCGCGCATCTTCGTCGCGTCGGCGACCTGCTGAATCGTGAGGCCGTGCGCTTCACGGGCTTTCTTGAGTTGCTCGGCAACAGTTGCCATGCCGATGTGAGATTACATTGGACGAGAGCAACTTGACAACATAACAACAGCATGCCGCCCATGCCGTGCCGGCCGAGCCAGGCATTGGTTTCTCAACGCGGGTGTTTGCCGAGTCTTACGAGGTACGCAAACTACGTGTCTGTCCCCATATCGCATTGTGCACAAACAACGTGCCTGTCCCCATATCGCATCGAGGAAAAGCCCGTGCTCCTGCCGATGCGTTGGAAAACCCAACGACGTTGGGAGCGCGGCCGTCCCCGGCCGCATTAGCCGGGCGGCCGATCGGAGGACCAGTTTCAATCACGCAAACCTGGCACCCAAACCTTTACCGGCTGGGAAATGACAGGAATGCCCGCGCTCCCGCAGGGCGTTGGAAAACCCAACGGCGTCGGGAGCGCGGCCGTCCCCGGCTGCATCAACCCGACGCCCGATCTTACGACCGGTTTCAGTAACTGATCTTGGTCGCTCGAAGCGATACCGGTCCCAGCAGGCCAGAGTCGGCCAATGGCTCGGTCTTTTTCCACAATCGCCATGTGGTGAAGGTGAATCTGCCTGTGGGACTGGGTTTATTCTCGAGCACCCACTGAGGCCAGCGCTTGAGCGTGCCGTTTTCGTGCCGCTCGCTGTCCTCTGGCAGTTGCTCGTCGCCGATGAGGCGGTTGGGCCACAAGTTGACCACTGACACTTCAAGCTTGTTCTGGCCGACTCTCGCATGCTTTGTAATGTCGATTGCGAATGGCGGTTTCCAGAGCGTGCCGATGTTCTGCCCGTTCAACTTCACTTTGGCCATGACAGCCACCTTGCCAAGGTCGAGGTAAAGTCGCTGGTCTTTTGCCAGCATCTTGTGTGGCAAGGCGAAAGTTGTGGTGTAGATGGCTTCCCCTGAGAAATACTTGATGCCTGGATTCTCATGCGCGCTCCAGGAAATGAGTTTGTCGAAAGTGGTTTCTGAAGGCGCGCCCCAGCCCTGTGCGAAACGCACATGCCACGGTCCATCGACCTGCATTTGCGATGGGACATCTGTGATGCGGACACGCCGGGTTGCGCCCGCATCTGTCAGAATGGTGTAATCGCCGGGCTCACTAACCTCCAGCAAAGCGCGGCCTTTGAGGTCGCACTTGACCACTGCTGGCGGTGTTGGCGGGCGCTCGACTTGCGCAAGTTCAATGATGTCCGGGTCGGTTCCCGAAACGCGGTGGCGTTGGCCGTTCATGGTGTATTCCAGCTCGAGAGTTTTGACCACGAGGAAGGCCGGGTCGTCGCCCTGCGCCATAAGTGCCACTTTGAAGCTGGTTTCGCCGGCATCAACAAGTCGTTGCACCTTGTCGCGCACATCGCGTGTGCGGGCCGGGTCGTCGAGCACGCCGTATCGAGCTTTCTCGACGGTGATCTGAACGGCGGACCGGCTGATATTGACCGTCGCGGGGTCTTGGGCTTTGACACGAAACGATCGGCCATCGATTTCGTAATCGACAACCAGCGTTTTCACGATTTCGGGCGCGGGGTCGTCCCCTTCGGCCATCGCCATGGCCGGGAACCGGAACTCGCCTGTGTCAATCTTGCGTTGGACTTTGGCGGTGACATCGCGTGTGCGGGCCGGGTCATCAAGCAGGCCGTAAAGTGCTTTGCGGATGACAACGCGTGTTATGGGGCCGGGTGCCGTGGACAAAACCGGTTTGCCGTCACACGTTACGAGGCGAATCGCGCTGGTTTTGTCAGTCGGCGCACGGAACACGACGAACACCGACCCGGATGGCTCGAACGGTATTACCACGCGCGTGACTCCGTGTTGTTCTTCCCACATCGCCGCGCGCTCAGTGCGTCCGGTGTCAGGCCACCAGAGTTCAGGCATTCGACCTGCCACGCGGAATGCGCATTTGCTGACAAACGCGTATGGCTGGAGGTTGGCAACGAAGTATATCTCCGCGTCGGCGGTTGACCGATGTATCCAACGCAAAGGCTGATCCGAGGCGAAGTCAGGCGCAACGCCCGAATCGGACAGCACTTTTTCGGGCGAACTGCTCCAGACGATCCGGCCCAATCCGACCCTGTTTTCGCGGACAGTCTGGCCGTCTGCCGGTCCCCAGAGTTCAGCGGCGAGCTGCTTCACCTCGGCATCGCATTGCGGGTAACCACTGAGGCTGGGCGAACGGGATGGTTTGGGGCCGATCACAGTTGCGCCGGCTTCGACCAGTTCCTTTACTTTGCGCAACAGCCGCGGCGTCATCCGGTCCGTCCATGGCAGCACAAGGACGCGGTAACTCATGCCGTCAGGAAGAACAATTCGACCGTCTTTGACGGACATGCGCGCGATCACTGCACCGGCGTCGCATTCGTCCCAATCATAACCGTTGCGTTCGTAGTATCCGAAGCCTTGCGGAGGCGCTTCGGCTTGGACACGGCAAATATCAGCCACAAAAAGGCCCTGACGCAGCATGAACTGGCAGCGCGACAGATAAGTGTGCCATGCGGGAGTCCAATCCCACCATGTCTGTGTGCGTTCGTAGTGTTGCCCCCATGGCCCCATGGTCATGCCTGGTCTGTACTCACGCGACCACGGCTGCAAGGCGTACCGGTGAAAGACAAACCGGTTTATGCCCTCGCAGAACGCCCTGTCCCCATGCGCCTTCAATACCGCCGGGTGTTCGAGCCAGCGTTCGCGGTCGCCGGAAGTGAACGCTTCAGCGCCGATGATCCGTTTGCCATAGACGTGGCCGGCTGATGCCATGCCGCGGCAGGTTTCGAGGGCGCCGCTTGGGGTCCAAAACTCGCCCATGGGCTCATCTGACTGGCCACCATAAGGAATCGCGTCGCATGGACCGCCGTACGCTTCGACTGTGAATCGCATGCCATGAGCATGTGCAAGCTGAAGCATTCGGCCCGCGTAATTCTCGATCACAAGCTCTGATATCGTTTGTCGAAGGTCCCACAGAAAACGGTCGGAGATGTCAAGGCTTTCCACCACCCGGCCTGTGAACACCGGGAGGAAAGGCCACAGATCGTAGCCCCTGCGCCGCTTGAACTCATCACGCATTTGGGCGGTCCAGTTCTGCGAGCCGTTCTCCCAGCTATCGATGTGCGTGGCGACGAGTCCGGACCCGGATTTGCCGGCTCGATCGCCCAAGGCATTGGAGCCCGGTTTCGCGTTGAGTTTGCCGGCCCCTTCAATCTCGGCCGGGTTCGCGTGCGAAGCGGGCCGGGTTCCAGGCTGGAGCTTATTGTCCAAGGCGAGTTTCGCCATCATGCCGCTGAAATTGGCCTCGATGCCCTCCTTGCTGAGCTTGTCGCATTCCAGACCGCGGCCTGACGCGGGGGCGGGCGCGTTCTCGACACCGGTGCTCGTGTGGCCAAGGCGAAGGACGGTCCAATGTCCGTCGGGCACTTCCCATGTCAGACGGCCAGTCACATCCATCTTGACTGTAAGATCGACGATCCTGTCGGGAGAAACAGAAGATTCCGGTGGCAACTCCTGCTGTGTCATTGCCGGACCCGGGCCGATATCGAACATGGCTTTGGCGCGAATGCCAGGGATGCGGAAGTCGCTGACTTTTGGGAAAGCGAGCACTGCAACGTCACGGTAAAACCCTGCGACGGCTTGTGGCTGTGGGAGTGTAATTTCGCATTTTGCGGGGCCGACGACATTGGTTTCGGTCCAAACGATCTTCTGCATGGATTGTTCGGGCTTGATCCATGGCCCGCCGCTCCCGTTCCAGCCAGCGTCGTTGTTCATGTTCACTTCGAGTCCCAGCCGGCGCGCTTCGGAGTGGACGTGCCTGAACAGGTCCCGCCATTGCTGGCTCATAAAATCGACAGGTCCAACCGGCGCGCCCTGATCAACTTCCATGATCAACACCCCGCCAATTCCCACGCGTTTCATGGCTTCGAGGTCGGCGGTGATGCCGTTGCTGGAAATGTTGCCGTTAAGCCAGAACCAGTACACCCACGGCCGGCAATCCGAAGGCGGCTGGACGAAACCTCTTTCGAGGCCGCCGGCTCCGGCGCATGGCAACGCCAGCAACACGAGACACATCAAACGACGCAAGTTGTTCATGAGCAGTTCAACATCAGTTTCGCGACACGATGTCCGCATTAGCACATCCCCTCAAGCCCAAACGAGCGACTGACGCCCTGCTCCGCAACTGACGCGCAAAAGCCGGGGCGTGTGGATCGCCCGTGTGAGTCGCCGAGTGAAGATTACTTAGTTGCACACATCATCCGCCCGAGGCTGAGCCTTCCAAAGAATCTGCTGTTGGACCACTGGACCTGGACCACCGGAAATGAAATGAAACTTCGTGCGGCGAGCATTTGAACTGATCGCGCTTATTGCCAGTTTCCTCTCTGCAGTCTGAGCCGCACTTCGCTGTTGACCGGGTTGCGGCCCGATACCACGCAAGTGGCGCAACGGGTTCCTCGGCTACAGTGTCGGCACCGAACGCTATCGCTACACTGAATGGGACTCGGGAGCAAGAGGCGGCGAACTCTACGACTACGAAACAGACCCGGACGAGAAACGCAACCTGCAGACGCACATTCTCAGCTATTGCGGCGGTCTCGCCGGTTCACCGGCCAAAGACACATGAAGCGTCATTCCGGTGAGATTGCCGGGCTGCGGCGCACGTAAGAGGTCTCTATCTGGGCAGCAATACGACTCGGTACAGGCGCAGGCCGGACGTATGCCTCAACTGATCTGTCACCTCGACGAGAGCGTCTTGGGCAAGCACCGGCACCTCAGCGAAGGGCTCCCACGTCCCCGTCCCAATCGCATCGGCAGCTTCGACGAGGTAAGCGCGCCCTGCGATGCCATAGAAGCGCAAGCGCAGAACGTCATTCGCCACTTCGATGTCGTTGAACGTCAAAACGCTTTGAGGATCATGTGGCGAAGTGCCCGCCCGGTATTCCGCAACGTTGATTAACCCATCCCCGTCCGAGTCGATCGCAGCATCAGTGGGATCGTGCGGGTTGAGCTGATTTGCGATCTCCCACGAATCAGGCATTCCATCTCGGTCCGAGTCGGGTTCGGGCGGCAATTGGTTTGGCGCGCCCGGAGTTGGAGTTTCAACAAATCTAACAAAGCTGTTGCTTCCGTCAGGGAAACGCCCTTCTGAAACCCCGTCGGTTTGCGGACCGAACATGACAGCGTCAATGAGTGCGCCGGACTCAGTGAAGAGTCCGATTTGTTCGCCATTAGCGGCGAGCTTGAAATTGACGTGGTTTGCGCCGTTGGCGGCATTGCCATCCGCCACGAACTTCACGTACGCATGCGAGCCGGTGCCTATGAATGACAAAGCCGAAATCTTGTGGCGCGCTCGGTCAGTAAGATCGTCCGTCAAGAACAGCCCACTGATATTGACGGGTTGTTGGCCTGGATTGTAGAGCTCGAACCAGTCCTCGCCCCTGGCGGGTGCAGCCATCCATTCGTTGATTCGCAACAGGAAAGGATTGCCGGTCAGCACCGGCTCATTGTCGGCGCCAAGGGTCGGCACGGTCAGGGCCAAATCCCCCGTCCCATGTCCGGTTCGTCCGATTGACAAATCAGTCACTTGAAGGCCGAACCGGACCGAATCGATCGGCGTTGTTGTGTCGGTCGGTCCAAACAACATCAGCGTCCCGCCGCTGGCTGGCAGATCAAAGCCGATGTTTGTTGGAGAGGCTGGCGATGAATCCTCGCATTCCATGACAAGGAACCCGTTTGCAGGAATGACGGAACCCGCGGGAAACACGTATCGGCGCGGATCGCCAGCGTCGTCGGTCAATGACCATCCTGACAGGTCAACATCGCGCGACGCAATGTTGACCAACTCGACGTAATCCGGCGTCTGCCCGGCAACGTTTGTGAAAGACCCGTTGCTTGCGAGGATTTCGTTCAGCCTGACCGGCAGTGACTCATCGATTGTATTCGTGATACGCAGAATGGCGTCGAGCCGGATCGAGAAAATGACGTCCGCGCTCGAGCTGGAAGACTGGTGCACTTCGACAGCCAACGTGTTGGTCCCTTCTCGCAACAAACCCGGGGCAATGTCATAGGGCCCTGACAACGCTGCGTTGTTTACGGTCGAGTCAGCCCGCGTCGAGTACACAGGGTTGTTGGTGGAAATGTTGACAAGGTGGAGCAAGGACCCGTTGAGCCAAAGCGCGGCGCCATCGTCGATGTACGTTTGCAATTGAAGCCGAATGCCCGGCGCGTTGGTCGGACAGAAAAACTGGGTGCGGAAATAATAAGTAATCTTGCCTATGGTAAGCTGAGTCCGTAACGGAAGCGCGGTTGGGTCTGGGTCGCGGCCGAACGGCGCTTCGCCGGTTGGCCAGCCACTGTCGTCGAAGGACTCCTTGCGCCATTCAGTGCCGGCGTCGCCGTTTTGCCAGTACTTCCAAACATTCGTCAGTGAGATCAGAGGAAACGTTAAAGTAACGATATCGCCGTGCGAACCGGAGCCCGGATTGGCACTCCCGGGGGTTGGATTGTCAAAGTGCGCAAAGACAACAGCCCCGTCCGGGCTGCGGCCCTGTGATGTGTCGGGCGTTTGGGGCCCGTACATCACGCAATCGATAATCCTTGTCACCCAGCCTTTGTCGTCGAGTTCGACCAGACTTATCGCACCGTCCTCGGCGTTCAACTTGAACGACAAATGATCGCCCCCGCGCCCCGGGTTACCATCCGCGACCAGTCTTGCGAATCCTTCCGCTGCGATGTAACTCAGCGGCGGAAATGAAGCGCCTGGCGGAGCAGGATACCCAACCACGGGACAAACAGGATGGTCGCTCAAATGCAACCCCGAAAGTTCAACCGGCAAAGGAGCGGTGTTGAACAGCTCGATGAAATCGTCCCGGAAGACCACGCTTGAAGCTGCCAACCACTCGTTTATCCGCAACGAAGCCGGGTCGGCAGTCGGCTGTAAGCGGTTTGCCTGACCGAATGTTGGCTGCGCCAGTTTCCATGAACCGTCCGCCGTGCGGCCGATCGACAGGTTTGGAATCTGAAGTCCCCATGAAACCGCGTCCAACAATCTGCCTCCGTTCTCCGGGGCATCGAACAGAAACAGTGTTTCTCCTGTTTGTTTCAGTTCGAATCCGAGCCGTTGCAAGATCCCTGCGCCCTGCTGGCCGCCAGCCAGCACGATGTATGCGCGCGGTGGAACAAGTGTACGCGGAGGAAACACAAAGGCGTATGGGTGTGCCGTGTCGGTGGTAATTCCGACGCCGCCAATGTCGAGTTCGGCATCGCTGTCATTGTACAACTCGACAAGGTCTGGCGTGTCATTTTCCAGCACGATCGCAGTGTTCAAGGCAAGGATTTCATTGAACTTCAACCCTGGCTGCGGCGGGGGGGTGTACCCCGGGTCCACGACCCAGTCCCGAGACAGCGTCGTCGTTGCATCCTCACCGTATTCAGCATCATTTTGGTCATGGCCGGAATCGTGGACGCCGATGGCCTCGACGATGTGTCGTCCGGGAGCGAGGTTTGCCAATGCCAGCGGCTCGGACAATGGAACCAATTCACTCCACGCCCCGTCGTCCGAGCGCCACTTGTAAAATGTGTAACCCGCACCATTCGGCCATCCGGAAACAGGTATCCCAAATGCAGCAAAACTCGGTTTCACAACGAGTGTCGCAGCAGTTTCTCGTGTCCGGCCCGCAGGTTCACCCGTGATATACACTCCCGGCGGAACCACGGCACCGAGGTCGCGCTCGCCGTCGATGACGTTCCTTGCCGGCGAGCCGGTGCGAAGGCTCAGCCAGTTCCACATCACCTGTGCGTCGGCCCATGACTCGAACAGCGTTTCATCAAGGCGCGGCACATGAACAAACATGGGATTTGCAACCATGTTGCCTGAACCGGGTCCATTCCATTCGACCGGCAACAGGTTCGTGTTCAACGTGACGGCTGCGGCAGTGTGGTTGCGGACGAGCTTCTCGATGTCGTACACAATGTTACCGTGGAGGAACATTCCTGCGCCTTCGGCAGTTCCCTCGTCGGCAAGGCAAATGACCGCGCCATCGGTATCCAGTCCGCCGACGTGTGATTGGTGCACGATCGTGTTGTTCAGCAACACATAGAAATTGCCCTGCTTGGCCATGGCGGCCTGATCGCAATCGAAAAAGATGTTTCTCAAGATTGTGATTTCCGAAGTTCGGCCACTGTCGCTTCCGCCGCTCACGCCGCTGGAAGTGTCTGGTGACCCGTTCTTGTGTGCGTGCAGGAAAATGTTACCTTCGATCCACGCATCCGTGCCATCGAGGTCAAGGTGATCATCCGATGCCCCGGCAAAGACATTGTTGATGAACTCGACAATTGGACCGCCGGGCCTGTTGCCGCCCGTGAAATCGATCACGTCATTGTACCCGGTTGTTGCGCCGAAGAAGTTACGACGAAACAGCCCGCGCCCGCCCGTCTTAATGCCGCCAGTTCCATGTACCAACTCGAAGGCCGCACTGCCCGTCGGAAACTCGCAGTTCTGAACCACGAACGACGAGCCGTCGAGCGACAGGTACTGCCGATCCGTAGTGCCGAATGTGACATGATCAAGGAACACCGTGCCGCCAGCCGAATGGATCGCCGTCGAGCCGTACCCTTCGAAATGCGCGTGCGAAAGCCGTGTCTCTGGCGACCCGACCGAGCCGTTTACGGTGAGTCCGTTCCACCTGCCGCCCCCCGGCAAACTCACAAAGCAAATCGGCGCAAACTGTGTTCCTTCAGCAACGAGGCGGCCGCCGTCAGCTATGACCAACTCTGCGCCGGACTGAAAACAGATGGTTGCGCCGGGCTCGATCACCAGATTTGCGCCGCTGCCCACGACAAGGCGTCCGCTGACAACGTACGGGCCGCCGTCAGCGGCAAGGGTCGTGTTGCCCGAAATCGTGCCGGTCACAGGTGTCGGTGTCCTATTCTCGCACCAGACCACGGCCCACCGGCGCGCGATCTCCTCCGCATGAGCATCGAAGGCTTGCACGAGAATCCGGTTAAGCCCTGGACGCAGAGGAATGCCAGCGATTGTCCACGAAGCATTCCATGCGGTCCACTGGGCCTGCTGTCCGTTCACCGTGACGGATCGGGTGTTGACTGCAGGAGCGAGACCGGCGAGGTCGATTGAAAGACTGCCCGTCCACGGATACCCGTTTGTCACGGGCGGCAGATTTGTGACGCTGATGGATTTGGGTATCTGGCTGAGGACATAATCCCGGCGTTCGGCGGCGAAGCTCTTGATGGTTGTGATGACACTTTCCGGGGCGAGGCCTGCCAAGGTTTGGTCAACCAAAGGGTCGAATGTCTCGGAACGAAAAACGGTGTCGGCGAGTGTTTGCAGTGTTCGATAATAGATCGGCGCGAAATCGGGGTGTTTCATGAATCTGGCGACCTGGGGATTGGCGTTCATTCTGAAGAGACTGTCGGTGACGCTGCCGCGTGCATCGCCAACATTCAGGATTGTGTCGAGGTCGTAGGGTAGCACCTTGAAACGACTGTCAACCTTCCCGCTGTATAGGAAGTAGTCGTCGCCCTTGCCATCGCCGTTGTTTCCGTTGGCGAGATTGGTCTCGCGATTGTCAACGAGCGTTTCCAATGCGAAGTAGAGCATCCATTCATCAACATCCGCCACCCTGCGAACCGCATCGGCGTATGTTTCGTCGGGTTCGTTGTCCAGCACCCGCGTCAATTCGATCAAATCCCGCCAATCGTCTTCGCTTGTGTTTGTCTGCTTGAAATAATTTAGGCGGTAGGGCGCGGGGTCCTCGCCCTCGTAATGGAGGTCGGCGCCATTGCCGGAAAGCCGAATTCCGCGGTAGAGATTGCCCGAGCTGTCGTTCGGAAAAACGTGCGCAGCAAACTCGCTGTTCAGAACCTCGTTTGCAGCGTAGAACCCGTACGATGGCGCGCCCGAGGTCGCAAGAGAAACGCCGTTCAGACAAACGCGTGCCGGACGCGAGGATTGGGTCGGCAACCCGGCCCGCCTGTACAGGACGCTCCCAAGCAACTGCGCCGGTGGATACTGCGAATTCAGGTTGATTGCTGCGACCGACTTCCACAAGTCATCGCTTCTGAAGTTCACGCGGAAGCTCTGAGGGCGCTTGCTTCGGCTTCCGTTGCCGCGGTTTCGGATATCGACAAGGTAGCGGATTGTCACACCTGCGCCGTCTATGCTGATAAAAGTCCCGTTGAACTCCGCATGACTCCGAGTCTGATCAGATGTTGGGAATGGGGCCTCGGGGCTGTTCCTGTTAATCTGCTTCAGCTCATCGGCATCCACTTGCCTCAACACGAGCCTGTATTCGGGCAGATCAGTGGCGGGCGCCGAGTCATCGACCTGGTACAAAAAGTTGGCTTTTTGCTCGAACGCACCATCGACAAGGACAGGCGCCGGGTAGATCCTGCTGTTTCCGAGAGCGTCCGCAGCTTCGAAGTAAAACTCGATTATCGTTCCATTTGGGTAAGCCGGAATCGTGGCTGCAAACACTCCGTCGCCGGCCACGCCATCGTCGTGCGCGCCATCGTCAAACATCTGTGTTTCAAGGAACTGATCATGGCCGTCCACTCGATAGCGAAGTCGAGCTTCGATCCCGGTTTTGAATTCGTCGATGATTCGCACAGACATCGTGACAGGATCGACCGACCGCGGAAGCAGGGGAAACTGTCGTGGCTCGAGAATCATCGGTGGAATGTTCGATGAAGCGATTGAGTTTGCCTTGCCCGGGGTTCCATTTGTCACCGTGCTTGGTCCCCAGTTTTGTCCGTAGTCATTGGGCAGAGCCGGGTTGCGGAGTTCGAGCGACGACCCACCACCCTCGGCCGCCGAATGCCAGTCCAATCCGCGGTGACCGTGGTCCGGTTCTCGCAACACGCGCATGCTCCAATCACCTGCATCGGCATATCGCACTAAATCAACCCGTTTGCCGGCTGCATCGACCAGTTCAATCAACTGACCGCTGTTGCTCAAAATGCCGTCCCAGCCGCCGACCACATTTTCAACATCGGGATGCACAGAACGAAACGCGGCAAGGTCTGCTGCCACAACAAGATACCCGCCCGGGGGAATCTGGACCCGCGGAAACGTGAACCGCACACCGGTGGTGAACCGCCACCCCGTCAAATCAACCGGTTCGCCGCCCGCATTATGCAGCTCGATGAACTCCTCCTGGGTATTCTCGCTTGCGGGTCGGTACATCAGCTCCGAAATGCAGACCTCATCAGGCGCCGCTTCGAGAATCCCAGATGCGAAAAAAAGAACCAGCCCACACCCTGCCAGTGTGTTTTTCACAGAAGCCGTAAGCCCCATTCGATAGCCCGCAACAGACAAAGTCATATAATCAACTTTGACCGGGATTGCGCGCGCCGTCGGAGAAACCCTGCAGTTGCTACCAACGAAGCACCCTAACCGGCCCGAACGCCATTCACCTCAAAATGCAGCATTCCCTGCGCCAGCCCGGTCGCATTTCCCTCGTGCTCAGTCGAGTTGTCCACAAAACTTGGCGAGGCTCCGGCTCAGATCGGCCAAGCATATGGTGCCTTGACGCCTAACCGGCGCTTGCTCCTTCGGCACCTGGCTCGCCTCGCTACAATGCGTTCGCCACCGCGGACGCTTCTCTCTCTCGCAAAAACTCACCGAGACTCTCTAGAAAAGCATAATAGACTCTTGTTGTTCACCGGGCAAGGTTAACGCCGGCCATAGAATGTCATTTGGCTTGAGCTTCAGACTGTTTTTTCCCACGCTCACCTCCCATCAAAACACCGGGTCAAATCACTGGGTCCCCTGCCAGCCCTGCATCAGGCGTGCGTGAGCACTACATCGATTGGCTGCGTGTGTTGGGGACAGGCACTGTATTCGTGTTTCACTGCGCACGGTTTTTCAATCCGGAGGACTGGCATGTCAAGAACCCCGAACGCAGCGAGGCGATGGGCGTTCTTGTGGGATTCCTGGTTCAGTGGCTGATGCCCCTGTTTTTCATTCTTTCAGCGATCAGCATTCGTCATGCGTTAAACCGAAAGACAAACCGTGAGTACATCGTTGATCGAATGTGCCGATTGGGGGTGCCGCTTGTGTTCGGCGTGCTGGTTCTCATCCCGCCCCAGGTGTACATCGAACGCGTCACACACGGGGGCTTCGCGGGTTCATTCATTGATTTCCTGCCGCACTATTTTGACGGGTGGTACGGGTTCGGAGGGAATTTCGCGTGGATGGGGCTGCATTTGTGGTACCTCGAAGTGCTGCTGATACTTAGCCTGTTAACATTGCCGATGTTCAGATGGCTGACGCGGCCGAAGTCGATGGCGCCAATTCAATGGTTGGCAAACACAATCGCCAAACAAGGAACCGTGTATGCACTCGCTCTGCCGATAGCTGCGATCGAGATGCTCGTCAATCTCGAACCCGGTGGCATGGGACGCCGCGATTTTGGCGGGTGGAGCCTGTTAACTTACGCGGTGTTCTTTCTGGTCGGGTTCGTGATCGGATGCGACAGGCAATTCCGTTGTGCTGTTGAACGTGAGCGGAAAGTTGCGCTCGGGGTTGGTATTGCTGCGGCTGGCCTGCTTTACCTGCTTACTTCGATTGGATACTCCGACCGGTGGTGGCCGCTGGCGCTGCTTCGGGCGATCAATTCATGGTCATGGCTGGTCGCAATCATGGGCTTTGCAAGCGTGCGGCTGGATTTTTCGAGTCCCTTCTTGGTTCACGCCAATCATGCCGTGTTGCCATTCTACGTCTTGCACCAGACGGTAATTGTGACAGTGGCTTTTCTGTTGATCGGCTGGAAAGCCCCAATCGCGGCGAAATACGTGGTGCTTGCGGTCGGTTCGTTTGCTGTGATTCTGGCGCTTTATCAAGGGGCTATTTCTCGGTTCAGAATCCTGCTGTTCCTCTTTGGGATGCGGTAAACTGCAGTCTTGGCCCGCAACAAACGCCCTTATCTCGCCGTGAGCATTGAGTCCGGCCCAAATATCGTGTCTGTCCCTCTATTTGTTGCGCTGCGCTAGACCCCCGTCAACCCCTCCCAACAACCCCCCGGAAACTTCACTCATGACGCCGTAATGCCTGCCCAGCCCGGTCCAACCCGGCCGCCACAATAACGTGTCTGTCACTCTATTTGTTCCGCCATCGCAAAACCCTCGCTAACCCCTCACAACAGTCCTCGGAAACTCCAGATATGAACCGACAATGCCTTTTCAGCCGGCTTGAACACCCTTCCCGCTGCTGATCTCACCGTGATCACCAAGCTCACAAAGTCGGCAATGACAACACGTGAAAACAATCCCCCATCGCCGAACTCCTTCACCAGGCCTTCGGCATCCCTCAACTCCAATCTCTGAAAACGCCCCTGCCTCCTTTTCCTCGACTTACTCCTCAAAGCCCTTACTCGATCGCTCTCACCTTCAAGTCACGCAACACATAGACCTCTCCCAACAACATCCCAGGTATCTTCCTCGCTCCACTCTTCCGCTTCGGACCAAACAGCGGCCGATGCCTCATGAACACCTCCTCAACAAAC
>JAAYVR010000134.1 GCA_012517065.1 Verrucomicrobiota bacterium
CAGGGCCAGAAAGCTTTCAGTTTTCAGCGTAAACGCGGAAGTCTGGCAGCGATGGGTTGCTCTGCGCATCGGGCGATGCTGTGCCCGCGGCCGTTAGAGTCCCGCCTTTAGGCGGAACAGTTTCATGAACGTGAGCATGAGCACTGTTCGGCGAACTGCCTGTGTTCCGCGTAAACGCGGAAGTCTGGCAGCGATGGGTTGCTCTGCGCATCGGGCGATTCTGTGCCCGCGGTCGTTAGAGTCTCGCCTTTAGGCGGAAGAGTTACATGTGGTTGGGAGTTACTCTGGCAGCGGCGCGGCCAGCGGGGGTTTTGATCAGGGCGCTTTTCCCAGCGACGGAGTCGCAGCAGATATTTACCAGCCCGGGGTGGCTGAAGATCCGGGGCGCAGGAGCCGGGGCAGTGCCCGTCAGGCGACTTTGGTTCGGGCTACGCCGGGCTGGGAAATATGTGCGCAGACACGACTGCCGGTGCACGTTCCATCAATGCTCTTGGATTACCCGTTGCAGGAATTCCTCGTAGCGTGCGGCCAGTTTGTCCCAGTCGTACTCGCGAGCCGCCAGTTTTCCTTTTTGTGCGATCGCGTTTCTGCGTTCTGGTGAGTTGATGAGTTCTTCAACGGCGCGCGCGAAAGCTTGGGTGTTGAATGCAGGCACTCGAACGCAGCAATCGTCTGGCACCCATGACAAATCTGGAATGTCAAACAGCACAACCGGCACCCGGCAGCAGAATGCTTCCACGATGACCAACGGCGACGCTTCAAATCGCGATGGCAAAAGCAAACAAACACTGCGGCGCAAAAGGTCCTCCTTTTCCTGCTGGCCGACGCGACCGATCAGGCGCACACGGTTTTGCAGTCCAAGCTCAGCAACACGGCGCGCGACAAAGGCAGTGTCGCCCTTTGGGCCGCCGCCGGCGATGACGAGCGGCACCTGAACGTTCGGCGTCAATTGCGCGTAGCTTTCAAGGAGCAAATCGAGCCCTTTTTGGGCGACGTCCAACCGCCCGAGAAACAGCAGATGTTCCGGTGAAGGGTAAACATTGCGTTCGATGGCATCGCGGTCTGTGCCGTTCGGTATAACAGTGGTGACCAACTGCGGGTTTATGGCGTGCAATCGCTGTTCGATGGACGTGGAAACGGCGATTGCGTAGCGGTAACATCGCAGACCGCGGCGCTCAATGCTTGCGAACGGCAAGTGATATTTCCGGGTCATCCCCTCTCCAGCCAGCACCTGGGTGAGCACCACGACCGGTTTGTTGGTGAACTTTTGCAGGCATGCGGTTGAAAACGGCGGGGTCAGGCTTTCGACCCAAACGTCGAATTCAAGCGTTCGCACTTTGCGCGGGAGCGAAAACGCAAACGAAAGCTGGGCAAGGTAAGGCCCGGCAATGGCAGTCCCGATCCTCGAGTAACCGACGCCGTCCACGACACAGTCGCAGCAGCCCGGGTATCGGCCGGTGACAACATGCACTTTGTGACGAGCTGCAAGTCGGCGGGCGATTTCGTGTATTGCCCTTGCGCCGCCTCCGCCGTACCAGGGGTTTTGAATGTCGTCGTAGTTGGAGAAAACGACTCTCATGCGACGCTGTCCGCTGTCACATTGGAGCATGTGCGTGTCCGTGGCAAATCATCCGGTCTTTCAATACTCTTGGTTGCAACAGGTCCATTCATTGACCTCAACTTGGCGCCTGACGGCAGGGGCGACATTTGCCCGATTAGTGGACGAAGATTATGCGACTGCCGAGAGGTTCGAACCGCATTGGCACTTCGCGAAGATTGTGAAGTGCGCGCCGAACAGCTTCGTGCTTGTCGCGTGGGACATAAAAGACCATGAACCCTCCGGCGCCTGCGCCGAGCAGTTTACCGCCCAACGCGCCGTTGCGTCTTGCGAGTTCGTACCAGTGATCAACTCGCGGATTGGATATTCCTTCCGACACGCTTTTCTTGAGCAGCCAGTTTTCGTGTAGCAGTTCACCGAACGCGTCGAGGCGATTGTTCTGGAGTTCTTTTCGGAGGGCGTGTGCCAGTTTCACCATTTCGGAGACAACCTGTTGTTTGCGTTTGCTGGCGGCTATGGCGCGCTGTTTTTCGCGCAAGATGTTTCCGGCGCTCCGTGTTATGCCCGTGTAAAACGTTAGGAGACTACCCTGCAATCGTTCCATTGTCTCACGCCGGCAGACTATGGGTTCGACAACGACCGTTTCATCAGGGAGGAAACGCATGAAATTGAATCCGCCGAATGCGGCAGCGTACTGGTCCTGCTTGCCTATTGGTTCACCACAACGTTCGATTTCAATCACGCAACTTTCCCGGGCAAGCTGTTCTGCTGAACGGTATTCGCCCTTGTACACGTGCAGTACATGCAGCAAACCAACAGTGAACGAGCTTGACGACCCTAGCCCTGTCCCGCGCGATGGAATGTCCGCGATCGAGGTTATTTCAACTCCGCCGGTTATCCCGACTTCTTTGAGTGAAGCGCGGACCAGCGGATGCCTGACGCGGTCAACTGAGGCCACTTCTTCGGTTCGTGAGTAGCTCACCCGAATCCGCTGATCGAACTTTGGATTGATTGTGACATAGACATACTTGTCTATTGCGGTGGAAACGACGGCGCCTTCTTGTTCGCGATAAAAAGCTGGCAGATCGCTGCCACCACCAACAAAACTCATGCGCAAAGGAGTGCGACTGATGATCATGGTTGCCTCCCGATCTTCTCCACAACGTAACGCGCTGCTTCAAGCAAACTGTCGAACGCCACGTCCGCCTCGACCGGCTGGCGGCCGTCCAAGCCTTTATGTCCGGTTCGCACTAGGATCGACGGCAAACCGCTGTTCCTTGCGGTGGCAATATCGACTGTGCTGTCGCCAATCACCCACGACACGTTCGGGTCAATGTTAAGTTCTTTCATTGCCAGGCGAATCAAGCCGGGCTTCGGTTTGCGGCATTCACATTCGATCTTGAGGTCCGGCCGCTCGCCGGGAAACCCACGTTCAGGATGATGCGGGCAATAGTATATCCGATCAACAAACGCATGCTCCCGGCCAAGCAGCGTTTCGAGTTTCCGGTGTATCATCTCGATGTCCGCCTCCGTGCAAAACCCTTTGGCCACGACGGGTTGATTTGTGACAACAACGACTCGAATGCCATGGTGGTTCAACATGCGAACTGCCTCAGCCACACCGGGCAGCAACCGCAACTGGTCCGGCTTGGTCACGCCGCCAACTTCCTCATTCAACGTGCCGTCACGGTCCAAAAACACAGCCGGCTGCGGATGATCAAGCGCGCTGCGAGCGATCACCCCTTTGTCGAACTCAGCGCAAACGCGATCGTACCTGTCCGGAGTCCCGATGTCTTTGATGTATTCGGGTGTTCGATAACCGAGCAACCGGCAGCCCTTGCGGAGCATCAAAGGGAAAAGGTCTTTGCCAAAATCCAGTGGCATCGGCAATGCGGCGAACGACTCGAGCGCGTTCCTGTCAACGACGTACACGGCGGCGTTTACCAGGTTCTGGTAAAACAGGTCGGGTGGATGCGGTTTGGTGTGAAAGGCGCAAACCCATCCTTCCTTGTCAACCTCGACGAGGTCCGAGTCGTATGGATGATCGTTGGGGTGAACGACCAACGTTGCGTCTGCGCGCATGGCTTCGTGTGCACGCCAGAGACGGTCGAGGTCCATTCTGATCATCAGGTCCCCGTAAAGTACGAGAAACCTTTCTGCGAGGAGTTGGCGTGCGGCAATCACGGCGCCTGCGGTGCCGAGCAACTGCGGCTCGACAATACAGCGGAGTTTCAGCTCAGGCTGTTGTTGTTCGTTGACGTATCGCTGGATTCTCTCTGCGCCGTGGCCGAGCAGGAGCACAATGTCGGAAAAACCGTATCTCTCGCAGAGAGCGAGGTGATGACCGAGCAACGGCCGGTCGCCGATCCGGATCAACGGTTTCGGCAGTTCACCAAGCCGCTCTTTCAAGCGCGTTCCTTTTCCACCGGCAAGAATGACGGCTTGTTTCATTGCCGCATTTCTGCTGCCAATTCGTCCACGGCCAGATCAACAGCCTGGTTCGATGTCAGCTTGGGTGTCCAACCCAGACTTCGGATTCTGTCGATTGAATAGGCAAACCTGGGCACGTCGCCGGGCCAGCCTTGTGACCCGCCCGTGTACCGAATACGCGCATTCGGTGCAACCTTCGCAACCACCGCTTTTGCGATGTATTCGACCGTTGTGACGCCGCTGGCCGGGCCAATGTTAAAACAGTTGAACCTTCCAGATGCCCGGTCCCACGCCAGAAGCATCGCATCCAGCAGCTCGCGCACGTGCAAGTAAGGCTTGGCCTGACGTCCGTCGCCCAAGACTTCAAGTTCTTGCGGGTTGCCCCTAAGTTTCCTGAAAAAATCAAAAATGACACCGTGGGTTGCCCGCGAGCCCACGACATTCGGGAACCGGAACACCCATGCCCGTTCGAGCCACGTCTCGAGGGCGGCAGTTATGACAGCTTCAGAAGCCAGTTTCATCGCGCCGTAATTCGAGATTGGACGGAGCGGCCCGGCATCTTCTGTGAGTTCGTTGTCGTGCGGTCCGTAAATGGCCGAGCTCGACGCAAAAGCCAGGCTGCGGCAGCCAAGGCTGCGCATTACCTTGAGCGTGTTGTACGTGGTAAGAAACGTATGCCGCAGGTCAACGTCCGGATCTGTCGTGCCGGCTTTGATATCGGAGTTTGCGGCCATGTGCCAGACCATGTCGATTGGACTGTCTTTCGCCAAATCACGAACTATGGCTGTGTAAGACTCGATTTGGTTAACGTCCGCCTCGATCAGCGTGCACAGGCCACTCTTCACTGCGTCGGCCACGTTTTCCCGGCGCCCTAGCAGAAAGTTGTCCAAGCCAATCACCCGCCATCCTCGATCGACAAGCCGATCGACAAGGTGACTGCCGACAAATCCTGCTGCGCCGGTCACAAGGCATATTGGGGACGTTCTCATCTTGTTGCGATCAGGTTGACTGACTCACCACGGTTTCGCCCATGCCTCCGGGCAATGGTCCATGCCGGTTCGTACCAAAAAGGACGCGCTCGCAACAGGAAAATCTGCGGTTGTGCGCAAACCCGCAGGGAAGCCCCCGGATGCACGATATGGTGACAGGCTCGATATTCGTTCTGACGCGCATATGGTGACAGGCACGATATTTCTGATCCCGTGCCCTGCTTTGCGAGTGGGCGCAAAGTGGATGTGCCCCGGATATAATTCGCTCTGGCCTGAATGCGGCTCGGGGCGTGCCACATCGCATGACTCAGGTAAATCCCGCGGCGAGGCTTGACTGAAATGACGATTTCTTGAACCGTTTGTCCGTGATGCGTGTTCTGCCTCAGAAGTCTGGGTCTTGCACAAGAATCGCAAGGATTGTGGCCGGCCTTGTTTTGGCGGGTGCATTGACTGTTGTGGGTTGGCGTTGCTTGGCCGCAGGTGAGGCGAAACCGCCGGCGCAACGCCCCATTCGCATCTGGTTTACGCGGCCGGCGACCAATTGGGAACGTGAAGCGCTTCCTATTGGGAATGGGAGGTTGGGCGCGATGGTTTTCGGCGGCACCGCCCGCGAACGGATCCAGTTGAACGAAGACACGCTTTGGTCCGGCGGTCCGCGCGACACCCAGAACCCCGAAGCGCTGCAGTATCTGCCAGAGGTTCGCCGGTTGTTGTTCGAGGGCAAGCCGGTCGAAGCAGCGAAACTGGCCGAGGAACACTTGATGGGGCGCCCTATGCGGCTGAGGCCATACCAATCGCTGGGCGATCTCCGGCTTGACCTGCCGGGCCACGAAAACGTTGAATATTACACGCGCGAACTGGACCTTCGGACAGGCGTCGTGCGAGTTAGCTACAGAATAGGCGACGTCCGTTACACGCGCGAGATTTTCGCAAGTCACCCTGATCAGGTCATAGTCATGCGATTCGCGTGTTCGAAACCGGGCGGCCTGACACTCTTTGCCACGTTGGATCGGGAGCAGGAGTTTCAAACAACCGCCACACCGCCAGATCGATTGGTCATGCGCGGGCACATCGACAAGGGCAGCGGCCTTGATTACTACGTCATGGTGTGTGTTGTGGCTGACGGCGGACAGGTTTTTGCGCCGGTTCGACGGCTCGAGGTTCGGGGTGCGAACAGTGCCACCCTGATCTTGGGAGCAGCGACGGGTTTGGGTGGACTCGATGCGCCTGTGACCGTTGAAGAACAAGTCGCAGCAGCCACACGCAAACCTTATGGCGCACTGCTTTCAGCGCATGTCGCCGATTACAAATCACTTTTCGATCGGGTGAGCCTGGACCTTGGCGTAACTGACGTTGCGGATCGTCCGACCGACGAAAGGCTCGCTGCGGTGAAAAAGGGCGCGTTCGATCCCGATTTGATTGCCACCTACTTTCAATTTGGACGCTACCTGCTGATCTCCAGCTCGAGGCCCGGTGATTTGCCGGCCAATCTGCAAGGCATCTGGGCCCAGGGCATGAACCCTCCGTGGAACAGCGATTACCACCTGAACATCAACCTGCAAATGAATTACTGGCCGGCTGAGGTCGCAAATCTGTCCGAATGCGCACAGCCGCTGTTCGAGTTGATCGAGTCCCTGCGTGAATCCGGGCGCAAAACAGCCAAAGTCCATTACGGCGCGAGAGGTTTTGTTGCACATCACATCACCGATATCTGGGGGTTCACCACCCCGGGGGATGGCGCGCGGTGGGGGCTGTGGCCGATGGGTGCCGCATGGTTGTGCCAACACCTGTATGAACACTACGAGTTCACAAGGGACAAAGCGTTCCTAGCCAAACGCGCTTACCCAATCATGAAGGAGGCCGCAGAGTTTTTCCTCGATTACATGGTCGAAGACCCAAAAGGTCGGCTGGTGACAGGCCCATCAATCTCGCCGGAAAATACATATCGACTCCCGGACGGAACGGTCGGTTACCTCTGCATGGGACCGTCCATGGACACGCAGATTGTGCGCGACCTGTTCCAGAACTGCATCGCCGCAGCCAGTATCCTTGACATTGACAAGGAATTCCGTGCCACACTTCAGACCAAGTTGGAGCGCCTGCCCCCAATACAAATCGGCAAACACGGCCAAATAATGGAGTGGACAGAGGATTACGACGAGCCCGAGCCCGGCCACAGGCATATCTCACAACTGTTCGCATTGCATCCAGGCCGGCAAATCACTCTCCGCGGCACCCCTGAACTCGCTCAAGCCGCCCGCATGACCTTGGAACGGCGGCTCACACACGGCGGCGGCCACACAGGATGGAGCCGAGCCTGGATCATCAACATGTACGCACGCCTTGGCGACGGCCAAAAAGCCGGTGAACATTTCATGGAACTTCTCCGGCGCAGCACAGCGCCAAACCTGCTGGACCTGCATCCGCCGTTTCAGATCGACGGCAACTTCGGCGGCGCAGCGGGCATCGCTGAAATGCTGCTCCAGAGCCATGCCGGCGAAATCGAGCTTCTCCCGGCTTTGCCCCCAACTTGGAAAGACGGTTCGGTGCGCGGGTTGTGCGCCCGCGGCGGATTTGTGGTTGACATCGATTGGCGGGACGGCCGCCTTTTATCTGCCCGCATCAAATCAAATCGCGGCGAGACATGCGCATTGCGAACAAGTGCCCCCGTCAGAGTCAGAGCTCTCCGAGGTTCAGTTTCTGAAAAGAGCGATTCCGATCCGTGCCTTCTCCGATTCCAAACCAGGGCGGGAAACAGCTATCTGATCGAACCGCGGTAGAGAACAGGCCCTTCCCTGATTTGAAGATGAAGGCGCCACGGGCGGCTGCGCCCCAGGCCCCCTGTTTCAGAACCTGCTGAAGGCATCCGCTTCGCGAGAGTGCTCGGTGTATCATTACATTGAAAAGTCCTTCATATCCGGGAAGGCTTTCAGGCTGCGAGTTTTGGTCAGTTTCTCTGTATCTGCTTTCTTGGGCGCCAGCAGGGCTGTGACCAAGGTGCTGATATGGGGACAGACACGTTGTTTGTGGTGTCATGCCGATCTGGTTCCAGGCACGTTGTTTCGGCATAG
>JAAYVR010000135.1 GCA_012517065.1 Verrucomicrobiota bacterium
GTGTTGATGCGGCCGGGGACGGCCGCGCTCCCGACGCCGTTGCTTTTTCCACCGCGTGCAGGAGCGCGGCCATTCCTGGCCGCCCCCAGCCGGTGGAGGTTTGGGCGCCGGATTTGCGTGAATGAAACTGGTCGTAAGATCGGTCATCGGGTTGATGCGGCCGAGGACGGCCGCGCTCCCGAGCGCCGGTGTTTCTTCTAACGCGCCGGCAGGGGATGCCGATATGGGGACAGGCACATAGTTTGGGCATAGAAACAAAGCGGCAGCAAGCTGCCGCACTCCAAACGCTTCGCGCCTACCAACGCCCATTGCATCCGCGGCAGCGCGTGAGAAGCCATCGGCTTCAGCGCGTTTTTTCTTGCGAGGAAGTCGCAGGGCATATTTCGCAGCCGGGCGCGGTTGAAGGTCCGGGGGTGCAAGAGGCGGGGGCGTTGCCTATCAGGCGAACTTTGTTTCGGCTGCGCCGGGCTGGGAATTAGGCTGACCAAGACCTCATAAAGTGTTTTGTATTCCTTCTTGGCACAATGTTCGTGGTCAAGGCGGTTGAGGGTGAGCGGCACTTTGCATAGTGAGCTTGACATGCGAAACCGCGTTCCGACTCTATTGGGCCTTGTTTTTGGTGCGCGAGCGGGTCGTGGAGCGCGCAAGACGCGGGATTTGGGAGATGTCTTTGGGCAAGTGGTATGACGATCCAAGACTTCGCGGGAGCGCGATTGCAGAAAGACGGGGTGTTTGCGTGTCTTATAGACCGGTGAGAAAAGCGGAAACAACGCGGGGTGGGCGAGGTTTACACCTCAACTTGCGCGCCTTTTCCATGCTTTTGGTTGTTGTTTCAGCTTTGATCGGAAAGACAATCGTTGCACATGAGGCGGGGGCAAACGTGCGTGTGCTTCGCGCTTTGAAGGTCGATGCGCAGTTGAAAGTGGACGGAGTATTGGACGAGTCTTTCTGGGCCGAGTGCGAGGTTGGGACAGGGTTGATCGACATTCGGACCGGTGCGCCTGCGAAGGATCAAACGCTGATCAGGGTGGCTTACACAAAGACTCATTTGTACATCGCGGTCGAGTGCATGGACAGCAACATTTCGGAGCTGCGCGCCACCGAACAGCGTGAGGACCGGGTTTTCGTTGGGGATGATTGGGTCGAGATTCATGTTGATCCGCCCCATAACCACAGAGGGAAGTACGCCTTTTTTACGAATCCGCTTGGCACGAGGGCCGACGCAAACGAAGGGCCGTCCGGCATTTTCAATTACGGATGGTCGGCAGACTGGCAATGCGCAGCCAAGATTTATGATGACCGGTGGACATTCGAGATGAAAATCCCGTTCAGCGCGTTGAACTATTTCAGACGCGACGGATCAACATGGGGCTTTAATGTGACACGCATGCAGCGTTCGCGCGACGTTACAAGCTTCTGGAATTTCAATGCAACGGACATGTACAAGCCGCGCCATTTCGGTCACCTCAGCGGCCTCGATCTGGCCGACACCCAGTTCGATCGGAACCTCGAGATCACGCCCTACGTCAGTACTCGCGTCGATTTTGATGGTGAAACGGACATTGTGCCCAAGGCAGGCCTCGACCTGAGCTTCCGCCTCACTCCTGCGATAACCACTGCGTGGACGTTTTTCCCCGATTTCGGGCATCTCGAGGCCGACGAGGACACTATCGAACTGCGCGATACCGAGCGGTTTCTTCCCGAGAAACGGCTGTTTTTTCGCGAGGGCGATGAGCTGATGCGGATGCCGCACCGGGTTTATTACAGCCGTCGCATAACTGAAATCGACGCAGCTGCGAAGGTCAGCGGTTTGATGCCGGGCTTCACTTTCAACGTGATGGATGTTCAAAGCGATTTCTCGCATGATGGCAAGTTTCACGGCAATGCCGCGATTGCGCGAGTGATGCAGGATATCGGCCAACGCTCCTACCTGGGATACTACGCCGATGCTTCCCAGCTCGACCAGGGAACCTCTTACAACGGAAGCGCGGATGGGTATTTCTTTCTCACCGACGCATGGCGCGCACGTTTTCAGACTGCTGTTTCGCAAGAAGACCTGAATGATCCGAAGCAGGGGATTGCAAAAGACACAACCGATTTTCTCGCTGAAGCTTCAGCCATTTACGATCTCTACCCGTGGGAGTTTTCGGTGACCTACACAGCCATCACGCCCGATTTCAATCCATTGCTCGGGTACATTCCGCGAAGAGACATATTTGGCGTTTCGGGACTTGCAGGATACAACGTGCGCTCGGGCACCACATGGTACAAGGAATTCTACGCCACGTATTACCCGAAGCTGTACCAAAACGAAGACAACGAGACCAGCCTCAGGGATCATGGGCTGTTTACGCGCATGTTGTTCAGGAACGACCTTGCCGTGCGCCTCGGCTACGATCACGACTACCATGCGCCGTTTCACAACCAACGTTTGCTGACCGGCGTTGACCTTTGGGCATCCGATTTCTTCAAAGCGGTTAATCTCGGTTATGCCGTGGGAGAATTTGAGGAAACCAAATACGACGAGTTCATGTGGGGCAAACGTGTCAAGTTTTGGGAGCGGTTGCCGATCAAGCACGAGTTGGTGCTCCGATTTGAGGACCAGCCCTCGGGTGAATCGGAGACTGTGTGGCTGAATCGAGTCGTCGCAGACCTTTACCTTGCCAAAGACGTTTGGGTGAAAGCGTCCATTCAGAATCGAAGCGCCAGCCTCCACAACTACAGCATCATTTTCGGATGGAAACTACGGTACAACACGTATTTCTACATTGCCTACAATGATGTCACCGATGAGTCGGAATCTGGCCGAAGCATCATGACCAAGATCAGCTATACGTTCTAGCCCGGAAATTTCGCCGCTTGCCCAGCCCAAGACACCCAAAACTTCATTCCGGTGAGATTTCCGGAGCCCGCATATTCCTTGATTTCTTGAAGACACGGGTTTCGCAGACTGCTCAGGGTATGAAATATGCGGGCCAGGGTTGCAGCGCACGGCGTTGTGTTGCTTGTTGTCGCGCGCTTTTCTATTCTTTCGGCCGTGAACACAATTCAGTGCAGTCCGTTCAAGGAAGAAACATGGCGCGTTTTCCGCATAATGGCGGAGTTTGTTGATTCGTTCGAGACACTTGCAAGGGTTGGCCCGGCAGTAACGGTTTTTGGATCCGCTCGAACAAAGCCAAATGACAAGTACTATGGTGTGGCGGTGCAACTGGCGAAAGAATTGGCGAAACATCGATTGGCGGTCATTACAGGGGGCGGTCCCGGCATCATGGAAGCTGCCAACAGAGGCGCCGCGATCGGGAAAACAGCTTCGGTGGGCCTCAATATCAATCTGCCAACCGAACAAAAGACAAACAAATACGTGAGCGTGCCGTTGCACTTCAGATACTTTTTCTCGCGGAAAGTTTGTTTCGTGAAGTACAGCGTGGGTTTTGTGTTTTTGCCGGGCGGGTATGGCACGCTGGACGAGTTTTTCGAAGTTGTGACGCTCATTCAGACGGGGCGGATTCCGCGATACCCGGTCATACTGATCGGGCGCAAGTACTGGACCGGATTGTTGCGGTGGATGAAGGGAACGGTCCAGGCTGGCGGTTTCATAGGGCCGAACGACCTTGACATTGTGACCTTGACCGAAGACCCGGCTGTGGCAGTCGATACGATCATCGATTACTTGCGCAGGGTCGGCCCGCCGGAGTCGGTGCCGTTGGCTTTCACATAGCCTGCGGATTTCTTTGGCCCGGAAATCTCACCGCCTGACAAGGCCGAGACACCAAGAGCTTCACGCCGGTGAGATTTCCGGGCCAGGGGGGCCAGCGAAATTTCCGTGTCAGTATGGCAGGGGGAAACGGGCTGTTAGTTCGCGAACGCGTTCGCGGACCTTGCGGGCGACCTCGACATTCTTGACGTCAGCGAGCACCTCGGTGATCATGTCAGCAATCATGGTCATTTCGGGCTCGCGCATGCCGCGTGTTGTCACAGCCGGGCTGCCAATGCGTATGCCGCTTGCCACGAATGGCGATCTTGTCTCGAAGGGGATTGTATTCTTGTTGACCGTGATACCGGCTTCATCCAAGGCCGCCTGACATTCCTTGCCTGTGAGTCCGCGGGCGCCGACGTCAACGAGCATGAGATGATTGTCTGTTCCGCCGCTGACCAGTCGAAACCCGTTTCGGATTAGTGCTTCTGCAAGAGTGCGCGCATTGCGGACCACCTGTTCCTGGTAGGTCTTGAAAGCGGGCTGCAGCGCTTCATGCAGGCAAACGGCTTTTGCGGCGATGACGTGCATGAGAGGGCCGCCTTGGACGCCGGGGAATATCTGCGAGTCGATTTCTTTGGCGTATTTCTCGGGACAAAGAATGAGTCCGCCTCTCGGGCCGCGAAGCGTCTTGTGGGTGGTTGTGGTCACAAAATCGGCGTGCGGGATCGGACTGGGATGAAGACCGGCCGCAACCAATCCCGCGATGTGCGCGATATCGGCAAGCAGATAGGCGCCGACTTCACGGGCGATTTCGCCCAATCTGGCGAAATCGATGATTCGCGGATACGCGCTTGCGCCGACTGTTATCATTCTGGGGCGGACTGTGCGTGCGAGTTCGGCGAGCTGGTCGTAATCGATGCGCTCGTCCTCGCGTCTTACTCCGTAGTGAGTTACCGTGAAAAATCGACCGGAGAAATTGACCTTGTTACCGTGGGTCAAGTGTCCGCCATGGCTAAGGTCCATCGTCAGAATCGGGTCGCCGGGCTTTAGAAAGGCGAAATACACCGCCATGTTCGCCTGGCTGCCGGAATGCGGTTGAACATTGGCATGTTCGGCGCCGAAGAGTTTTTTGGCGCGGTCGATTGCGAGTTGTTCTGCGATATCGACGTTTTCGCAGCCGCCGTACCAGCGTTTTCGGGGATACCCTTCGGCGTACTTGTTGGTGAGGACTGAGCCTTGGGCCTCCATTACAGCCGGGCTGGTGAAGTTTTCGCTGGCGATGAGCTCGATGTTGTCCTGCTGTCGTCTGATCTCGCTCCGGATGGCCTCGAAAATCTCCGGGTCGGTCTCTGCCACGCCACGGCCCGAGAGAAACGCCGGTTCCAATTTTCCTATGCGCCGTTCATGTCGGCCGCCGTCGAAGGTTGTAGAAAGAAAAATTTCGGCGACCCGCTTGGCTTGGTCAGGCGAAATGAACCGTGCGCCAAGGCAAAGTACGTTGGCGTCGTTGTGACGGCGCACGAGCGAAGCCATTTCGATGTCTTGGACAACTGCGGCTCTGACGCCGTGGACTTTATTGGCGGCAATTGACATGCCCACGCCAGACGCGCAAACGAGAATGCCGAAGTCGGCATCGCCGGCAACGACGCGTTTGGCGACGGCTTTTGCGTAGTCGGGGTAATCAGTTGACTCATTGGAATTCGTGCCGAGGTCATCGACGGCCCAGCCAAGTTGTTCAAGGTGAGATTTGAGTGTTTCTTTGAGTTCGTACCCGGCGTGGTCGGCGCCGATGGCGAGTCTCATGCTTTTCATATTCTTCTTGGGGAGGTTGGTGATGTCAGTGTTGGATTCAAGAAATCGCAGGAAAGCGCGCACGCCCTGTTCGATTCTATCGCGACATTCGCGATAAACCTCGATGCCCTGGCCGATCGGGTCTGGAATATCCTTCTCGAAAGGTTCGAGACTGTCGTCGAAGTCAAGCAGGCGCAGTGTCTTTTCGATCGCGTGCGGATAGAGAGCCGTTACGGTCTCGACGTGCCCGGCAGTCATGCCGAGGATGTAGTCGGCTTGCTGGACGAGCTCGGCGGTAAGAGTGCGGCTGCGCTGTTCGGAGATGTCGATGCCGCGTTCGGCCATGGCTTGTGTGGCGAAAGTGCTCGGCGGCATGCCGTCAACAGCGGCCGTGCCTGCTGACAGCGCACGATAATCTCCGCGGTCGCGGGCGAGGGTTCTGAAAAGCCCTTCGGCCATGGGGCTTCGACACGCGTTTCCAGTGCAAATGAACAAGACCGTTTTCATGTAGGCGCGGACGGCGCAAGTTGATGTGGAGGCTGATCAGCGTCAATCGAAAAGAGAACTGCGGCGTTCATCTGGGGCGGCGGCGGCTGTCGGGCCGCTGCTGTTGGATGACTGCGAGGCCTTTCAGCAGATCGACTGCTCGTGCCAACGCCGGGTCAGTGATTGTGGATTCGGCGGGAATGGGCGTCTTTGACGATGTTTCCTCACTCAATATCAAACTCCCTTCTCGCCGCATTCTTACAAGGTCTGCCTCGCGGGCTGGGCGATTGGTGCTCCTGAGGGTTTCTCCGGAGCTTTGGGAGGCGATGAGGGGTTCCGATTTTGTCCTGCGATACGGGTCTTGCAGATATAGCATTTCCTCATCTGGCGCAATGTTCACCGCGATATCAGGCACAAGCCCGTCGGCCTTGATGTTGTCGCCCGAGCCGAGTTTGACCAGCGCTGTTGCTATGAAAAGCTTTTGGCCTGTGCTCAGAGTGAATTCCTTGAACATGTTTGCGCGGCCGGCTGTCTTGCTGCCGATCAATAGTCCGACACCGGTTTCTCTAAGTACGGCTGCGAGCGCTTCGGCTGCGCCGGTTGTCTTCGAGTTCACTAATACAGCCACAGGCCGCGTGAATGCGTTTGTCTTTGCGGTTGAATTGATTGTTTCCTGATCGAGCCGAATCAGGGCGCGGGCTTCGGACAAAAAGCAATCGGCAATTTGCCCTGCAGCAGCGTAGTCAGTTCCTGACGCGAAACGCAGGTCGAGAGCGAGCCCTTCGAGCCGATTCGATCCGCGCAGTTGATCGAGCAATTCGACAAAAGCAGGAGGCGTTTTAGAGCTGATGTTTGTGATGCGTATGTAACCGAATCGCTCGGCGAACAGGTTCGTTCGCGCGATGCCGGTTCCCTGGTCCGCCGCGTCTGTCGCAATCGAAGAACCGTTTGTTCCGAAGTAAACTCGGCCATGCAAACGATCGAGCAGGCCTTCAACGGCTGCCTGATTCAACTCAGATTGCTGAACCCCGACCAGATTCGATTTGATCAAGCCATAGACTTCAAAGAAGTCGGGCGACTGTCCCGCCGCATTCAGGGACAGTGTTGCAACAAGGGCGGCAAGCGCCCAAACTGAAAATAAACCGACGCGCATCGCCCGGTAGCATGAAGGGAGAAACCGGCTCTGACAAGAAATTGTATTTCATGCGGGCTAAGTGGTCCCGGAGCCGCCACATTGCGTTGAGGCGTGCCAGACATCGAGCCCTTCGACTTACCGGGGAGTAACCTGATCAGCATTCGAAGGTCATTTGTTGGGTGAGCGCAATGATATGCGGAGATGAATTAAGGCCGAAACCGCGGTTGGCATGGTTGGGGTTTGTTGGTGCCGTAGCGGTTGGCACGGCGTTGTTTGGCATGGCCGCAGGCGCACACAACGTTTCCGAAATTGGTTCACACGCAAGTCTGAGCGGCGCCTCGCTTTTCAACATAACCCAGGTGTGGACTGTCGAGCTGTGGTTCACGCCTGATCAGTGGGAGGCGATGGAGCCCAAGGGCGGACCAAATCCGTTCGGGCCTCCTGGCGCACCACAGGCCGGCCCGGGCGGTCCGAGACCATTTGATGGGTCCCCTGGCGCCCCCGGCCCGGAGGGGTTCGGTCCCGGGATGTTCATCGCCCCGATGTTCATGCAGGCGGGCGACGCCAACCGCGATCAAAAGCTGACTAAACGCGAGTTGACGCGTCTTGCCGAGAAATGGTTTGGGCAATGGGACACGAATCGTTCTGGGACGCTGAATTTGGAGAAAGTGCGCGACGGCATTAACGCTTTTGTGACACGGCCGGGCATGGGCGGACCCGGCGGGCCGCCGAGACCCGGTGGCGGTCCTCCCATCCAGGGCAGACCGGGACAGAGGAACGGCGTTGCTGGTGCCATGGGCGTAGTTTTTCCAACAGTGCAGGCAGACCTCGAGTTCGAAGGATTGGAGTTCCCAGGTGTAACAGTGAGATACAAGGGCAACGGCACATTCATGGAATCGCGCAACACCATGAAACGGTCGCTGAAGATCGACCTGAACGACAATGTCCGCGGCAGAAAATTGGCGGGAATATCGAAACTGAACCTGCACAACAACGTCACCGATGCCAGTTGGATGAACGAGGTTTTGTCGCACAAGCTTTATCGGGATGCCGGCGTGCCGGCGCCAAGGACAGCCTACGCGCGAGTGTATGTGGAAGTGCCAGGCAAGCTCGACCGGACTTATCTTGGATTGTATTCCATCGTTGAGAACATTGACCGCAACTTCCTGCAGGACCGATTCGGAACGAGGAACGGCGCGTTGTTCAAGCCAGCTACACGCGAGCCGTTCACCGATCTCGGCGACGATTGGGCTGCCTACGAACAATCGTACGATCCAAAGACACCGCTGTCCAAAGCCGATGTCGCAAGGGTAATGTCCTTCGCCAAACTGGTGTCGCACGCGCCGGATGCCGAGTTCGAAAAACGACTCGCCGAGTTCCTTGACGTGGACGAGTTTGCCAGATTCATGGCGGTGACGGTTTGGCTGAGTACGCTGGATAGCATCTTGATGATCGGCCAAAATTTCTATGTTTATCTGAATCCCGAGACGGGGAAGTTCGTTTTCATGCCATGGGATTTGGACCATTCCTTTGGACAATTCCCGATGGGCGGTACTCAGGAGCAACGCGAGAATCTCAATATTCACCGGCCGTGGGTCGGCGATAACCGGTTCCTCGAACGAATTTTCCAAGTCCCCGAATTCAAAGAGCGTTACCTCGGCTACTTGCGGGAGTTCAGTCGAACAATCTTTCGCCCCGAGCGGTTTCACCAACAAGTCGATGAAATTGCCGCTGCCATACGCCCTTTCGTGCGCGAAGAATCTGAGGAAAAACTCGCTCGGTTCGATCGAGTGGTTGCGGGCGAGTCCGTGCCGAGGCTTATGTTTGGCGGCGGGCCCGGCAGACGAGACCGTGCGCCGGACAGGTCGTCTAACAATTCGGATGCAAACGACGGTGGTGGACCTTCGCCGTTTTTTGGCCCTCCGCCGATGCGAATGGCCGGGCCAACGCCACCAATGGCGACCGGCCCGGACGAAGAGGGCAGAAGACCGGCCATGAGATTTGGGATGTTCGGTCAACCCGAACCAGTGAAACCGATCAAAGCCTTTGTTCAGGTTCGGGCGAAGTCTGTCAGCGATCAGCTAGATGGCAAAACTGTGGGTTCGGCAGGTTCAATAGGGTTCCCGGGGTTTGGTGGGCCCGGTGGTCCTGGAGGTCCCGGTGGTCCGGGCGGTATCCGTGAGTTTCGTCCGTCGCCCGGCTTCGGTCCCGGAATGTTTATTGGTCCGGCACTGCTCAATGCACTCGATAAAGACAAAGACGGCCAACTTGCAAAGGGCGAATTCGTTGGTGGGTTTGGCGCATGGTTTGAGGCATGGGATGCAGACCATGACGGGCAGCTTGCTGAGCCAGAATTGCGCGCCGGATTAAACATTGTTTTCTCGCCGTCCCGGGATGGCAATCGCGGGCCACAATTCCCGTTCGGCGGACCCGGTCCGGATGGTCCGCCACCGCCAATGTTCCCGGAGTGATGTATTTGCCCTGCGTGCCCTGCGACTCCATCGCACGGAAGAGCGCGCTGATCGACCTGGATTCTCACGCGCTGACGCGGATGCAGTGGGCGTTGGTAGGCGCGAAGCGCTTGGAGTGCGGCAGCTTGCTGCCGCTTTGTTTTTATGCTCGAACAACGTGTCTGTCACCATACCGCGTCATCTGCAAACCCCTTTCGCGTGTTTCGCGTTTTTCGTGGTTAAAACCAGTCGAACTATCGGCCGCTCTTTCCCCAATCCGCTCGGTTGCATGACGCCTTTCCGCCCGGCCCGCAAATCTCACCGCCTGACCAGACCACGACACGCAAGGATTCATTCCGATGAGAATTCAGGGCGAGTTGGCTGCATGGACATTGCATCGACCACGAAACACACGAAACACGCGAAAAGCTTGCTGTGATAGTGCGGGCTTTCAGCCCTCGAATTGTGGAAAATGATGTCGAGATGGCCATTGTCGTGGGGCTTCGCCCCACGCTGGTATAAGACCGCGCCGTTGGCGCTTCGATGACCGACCAAGACAACCGCATTGTGCACCACACCGTAGTTGATTGTTTCAGCCATGAACGCCCCTGACTGTGTTCCAGACCGTTGGTGTTCGTGCATCAGTAGCTCGAGGGCCGAAGGCCCGGCCCCATACCAGCCTGGGCCAACGGCCCAGGTGACAGGGGCCAGATCAGTATGATAAGGGCTGAAAGCCCGCATCATGCGCGTTTCCCGACGGTTAATTGTTTGAGAACGTTCAACGTGCAACGCGCAACGTGCAACGTTCAGAGGCATTACTGGTAGATGAATGCTCATTTCAAAGCCGCCTAAAGGCGGGACTCTGGCAGCCGCGGATGCAGTGGGCGTTGGCAGGCGCGA
>JAAYVR010000136.1 GCA_012517065.1 Verrucomicrobiota bacterium
CGCCAGAGTTCCGCGTTTACGCGGAACACAGGCAGTTCACTCAACAGTGCTCATGCTCAGTTTCATGAAACTGTTCCGCCTAAAGGCGGGGCTCTAACGGCCGCGGATGCAGTGGGCGTTGGTAGGCGCGAAGCGCTTGGAGTGCGGCAGCTTGCTGCCGCTTTGTTTCTATGCCCAAACAACGTGTCTGTCCTCATACCGCGTCATCTGCACACCCCTTTCGCGTGTTTCGCGTTTTTCGTGGTTTAAACCAATCAAACAATCGCTTGCTCCTTCCCAAATCCGCTCCGTTGCATGACACTATTCCGCCCAGCCCCCAAATCTCAGCGCCTGACCAGACCACGAAACCCAAAAATTCATTCCGATGAGAAGTCAGGGCGAGTGGCCTTGGATGGCCATAGTGCCAACCACGAAACACACCAAACACACGAAAACATTGTTGTGATAGTCCAGGCTTTCAGCCCTTGCATTGTGGCAGGTGATGTCGAGATGGCCCTTTTCGTGGGGCTTCGCCCCACGCTGGTATGGACCGCGCCGTTGGCGCTTCGATGACCGACCAAGACAACCGCCTCGTGCATGGCAGCGCTGTTGATTGTTTCAGCCATGAGCGCCACTGACTGTGTTCCAGACCGTTGGTGTTTCTGGACCAGTGACTCGAGGGCCGAAGGCCCGGCCCCATACCAGCCTGGGCCAACGGCCCAGGTGACAGGCCCAAGAGCACTATCAATAAGGGCTGAAAGCCGGTATCATGCACGTTTCCAGACGGTTAACTGTTCGAGAACGTTCAACGTGCAACGTTCAACGTGCAACGCTCAACGTGCAACGTTCAGAGGTGATGCTGCTCGATGAATGCTCGTTGCAAAGCCGCCTAAAGGCGGGACTCGAACGGCCGCGGGCGCGGCATCACCCGAAGCGCAGAACAACCCATCGCCGTTAGAGTTCTGCGTTTGCGCGGAAACCTGAAAGCATATTGGTCCCGATTATACCACCCAAACGCTTTACGTCTGCGCAAATTGACCGGCACAAATCGGTACCGACACACTCCAAGAGGACGTACCATTGAGACCTCATTACTGGCGACCACAGAAGCAGATATAGTCGCCACGCTCCATTCGCAATCTACCGCTTGGCTGCCACAGCCCCCAAGCCCGGACCCCGAAACCGCTCAGGAGCATCTTCAGCGGAATGAAGGATATTGCCGCGGCCCTACCGCAAGCTTCTCAACTAGATGCTTGACATACTCGGAGTCGTAATTACTATGACACGCTGATTTGCGGGTGACAACCACCAAGCAGTGCACTAAAGCAATTCTCTGGTAGTGTGCTGAATGATTCGAGTGTTGACAGTCATTTGGCACTACATAGTGCCCCCGCTTAGCGAGGCGACGGAGCACACGGGGGCCATCGGAAACCATACGGGTCCAACACGCGACATGCCTCGTGGGCTCAAGGCCCAGCAACGCCGGTACTTTAGGCCGTAATAGATTGGAAGCTGCATGTCTTCCTTGGCACTTCGCCATCGGAACCGCGGGGCGTACTCGAGCCCCTTCTCGGGGGTGGGAGTGCAGTTTTTTCCATTGGGCGTGCTGCCGGATCAATCGTGGTTGGTTCTTCACGAGGTAGGTTATCTCGTCGCAAATGCGCACTGGAACTTCCCGAATGTCCTAAGCCCCTTCTGGCGGCTCTACTACAACTCCGCCCCGGGGCACAAAATCGTGTTTGCGCATGGCGAGTTTCCGCTGACGCCAGAGCACTTGGTGCTCATTCCCGACCACAAACTCTTCCATTGCGTTGGACATCGTCCCGTACCCCACTGCTGGATCACCTTCAGTGTGAGCCAGCACCTCGACCTGGGCCAACCGATTCCAATCCTGCTGCAGCCCACGCGTGTGGAGCTGGACTTGCTGCGGCAGTTGGCGAGTTGTTTCACGGGCATTGGCGCCGGTGACTCTGTGTCCATCATGCATACCGCTTTGGCGTTGCTGCATCTAGTTGTGATTCGCCCCGAGATTCGATGGCAACCCTCGATGGTTCCTGCCGGCCTAATGCGGGCGATCCGGAAAATGGAAACCGACTACCCGCAGCCACTGCACCTAAACGACCTAGCGCGCGTCGCGGGGATGTGCGCCAGTCGGTTCGCGCGGTTGTTCAAAAGCTGGCGCGGCGTTGGACCGCGCCACTTTCTGAGGCAAGTTCGCGTGCGTCAAGCGGCCAACCTGCTGGTGAACACCGAACTTAGCCTGGACGAGATCGCTGAAGCGACAGGCTTTCCGAATCGCTACTACATGAGCCGGGTCTTCAAATCAATCATCGGCGAGTCCCCGGCCAAGTTCAGGCAGACCCACACGCGCCCTCCCCAGTGACAGGGCAAAGTGAGACAACGCGAAGTGCTGCTCGCACTTCGCCGAGAAGTGGGTCCGTCGGCAGTTGTTGCACCCCCTCGCAGCGGCGGTCGAACGGTCAGAGCGGTTTCCATCTGCCGTGGCGGTACCGCTCGTACACCCACACAAAGTCCCCGTTCTGCCGGTTTCCACCAGCCCAGAAAAACGCTTGCGAGAAATCGCCTTGTGCGGAGGTCTCCCGGGCAATGGTATGCGGCCGCCGCAGACGCGTACTTGTACAATGGAGACTGCCTGAGACCCTCCTCAACACGCCGTTGGGCCTCGGCGGTCGAGAGGTTGTCTGGCAGGTCCGGTCCGGGAATAGGCCCCTTCCAATAGCCACCCCCGATGTATTCCCAAGTTACGCCGTCTGCTTTCATGGACCGCAGTATCTGGTCGTCATTGTCGTCCGCGTACATCAGGAAGGCGTACATCAATTGCTTCTGGTTGCTAAGACAGGCGGCGAGCGTGCCCTTGAGTTTGGCTCGGCTCAAGGCTGGGAGGAGCATACCGGCCAGAATCGCGATGATCGCAATCACGACCAGCAGTTCAATCAACGTGAATCCAGAACCCGCCACCCGCCAGCGCTGGCGATTGGGCCGTGGAGTGGCCATTGGAGTGGACAGAGGCACGGTGATGGGCACTACGTGGGCCCTGCGTTCGAAATGGCGAGCCACATGCTGCCTCTTGATTGTCTGTGTCAGTGGCATTTTCATAGGCTACTGTTGTTTCAGCCCGCTGGCTCGGCGTTCCACATGCCCAGCCCGGCATGGGCCTCGGCTCCCATCAGCCGCGCCTCTGCTCCAAGCTGCGATTTCGGTCCTGGCCTGAGCCAGAGTTAGAGTGACTTTGGCCAGCCAGCTATCGGCTGTCCATGTCCGACCCGGTCTTTCCTGTGTCTTTTCCATAACTCAACATGGCGCTCGACAGGTAAGCCGACATGTGCAGCGGGTAGCCTCCGAGTGTTTCAGAAACACTATCAGCCAGATCAAGTGCGGATGCTTCATGTCACGAAGAATCTTCTCAATCTGGTCCCGGGCTCGACACCCAGGCACGATCTCCTCGTCAGTCCAGTCGGCATGGTCGGTGAAAACAATCGTTTTGCCCAACTGTGTCCACATCAGCCGGCCCGGTTCTGCTGTGTCAGTTCGCCAACTCAGGACCGAGACTTGGCCGGAGACAAGACGTCGCCACAGACGGGGCGTCGCGCCTCCGGAGTGGGCGATCTGAGATGTGCAGCACAAAGCGAATGAATGCAGCGAAGAATAAACCGCGAGCATTCCTGAAGGTAACAAACCTGTCTTGGGTTCCCTGACGGCCGATGGAGCCATTCGGAGGAGTTCTCCGGTTGAATGGCGCCGCCGAAGGCAAGGTGCCGGATGTAACTCACGCGTTGAATTCTTCAATGGCTTCAAACATGGCCACAATGTTCTGGGGAGGCACTTCCGGCAGGATGTTGTGGACGGTGTTGAAGACAAAGCCACCGCCAGGGGCAAAAATCTCCAGCCGACGTTTGACGTGGTCCTTAACCTCCTGCGGCGTGCCGTGCGGCAGTACGGTTTTCGTGTCACAGCCACCGCCCCAGAAACAGATGTCCTTGCCGAAATCCGCCTTCAACCCCTCGGGCTCCATGCCCTTGCACGTGGTCTGCACCGGGTTGATCACCTCATAACCAGCTTCGATGAGGTCCGGCAGGAGTGCGCGAATCGAGCCGCAGGAGTGCAGGAATGTCTTCATCCGGGAATACTTGTGCACATAATCGCACAACACCGCATGCCGGGGCTTGAACAACTGCTTGTAAGTCCGAGGCGACATGAACGGCCCGCAGTTCGTGCCGAGGTCGTCACCGAAACGGATGACGTCCGCCACGTCGCCCACGGCACGGCAGACTTTTTCCAGCGCCGCCAGATGCCGCTCCATCAGCGCATCCAGGAGCGCCTCCACTCTTTGTGGTTCCGCAACGAGGTCCATTAAAAAGTTGTCAACTCGCCTGAGAAACGTGCCCCATTCGAAGAGATTGCAACCAATGACGATCATGAGCGCACGGTCCCCGGTGCGCCGCAACTCGATTGCCTTGGCGCGCAGGGTATCCCAGAACCCCGGGTCACTCGCGTGATCCCACGGACTGTGGACGAGTGCGGCCCAGAGGACCCGGCCCATTTCGGTGGAGAGGTCGCTAAAGTCTTCAGGATAGCCTTTCAGATAGGGGAAATAGCTCTGGTCGAAAAACGTCCCGCCAGCCGGCATGTGGGCGATGTCGAGGCCTTCCTTCGTGTGCACAATGAAAGAACCATCCGGCTGCCGTTCCGGACGAAACCAGGCGGGGTACAGCGCAGTCTGGCCGTCGGCGAGCACCGTCGGCTGCCATGCTGCATCGTCGGTATTAAAGGCGCGACCGATGTCCACCACATCAATCCCGAAGCGGTCGAGAATCTCCTCCTCCGGCTGCGCGAGCTGCTGGACAACGTCATAGACGCGGATCGCGCCCTGACACAGGCCAAGATGTCGTTTGAGGTTGCCGTAGGCGATGGCCGAGATGCCGGAACTTGGGGTGGACCCCAAGTCAACCGGCACACGGTCAGGCTGGCGATGTTCGATGGCGGCGAGAACACGTTCGCGTGAGGTCATAAGAAAGTTGAATTGGCCTGGCTTTGCTTGGTGGCACTGATGGCCGGTTGCTGCCGCTGGCCCGCCGTCTTCAGCGCCAAGTAGAACGCGTCGAGACTGCCCAGCGGCGTGTTAGGCGGCAGATCACAGCCGGATGACAGGACAAAGTTCCGGTGCGCGGCCGTGGCCGCCAGCAGCCGCGCCGCCTGCGCGCTGACTTCCGTCGGCGGCTGATTCACAAAGACGCTGGCAGGATCCAGATTCCCGCACACCACCACGTCTGGCCCCACCTTCTCCAGCGCCCCCACAATGTCCATCGGTGCCCCAAAGTGAAAAGCTTTCAGCCCAGTTTCCAAAATGGCTGGCAGATGCAGCAACTTGGCCGCGCAGTTGTGCAGTACGATGGAGAATTCTCCACACCCCACCTCGGCAACCACACGCCGGATGTAGGCGCTCGAAAACGTCGCCAGCCCGCGGGGCGAAAGCAGGCCGGCAGCCGGCTCGGCCATGATGACCCCCTGCGCTCCAGCAGCCCGAAAGGCCCGGATGTATTCCGTGAGAAATTGAGTGCTCTTCGCCAACAATATGTGCATCAGCTCTGGCTCCGCAATCGTCAGTTCCATCGCCTCGCTCACTTCCACCAGCCGCGCTGTCAACGAAAACGGCCCGATGCAGCCGGCAAACACGAACGGCTCTCCGGACATTCTCCGGAGCAGACGCACGGCTTCGAGATAAACCTTGGTACGCCCCCTCCCAGGGCGCGGAACTGCCAAACGGTCGGCTTGTTCCAAACTGGTGACCAGCCGCGCCGTCACCGTGGGCACCTCCGAATCGGACAGCGCAATCGTGCATCCAAAAGCCTCGGCTTCCACGCTCAAATCCATTGCCGTCAGCACGAATTGAGAATTATACCGCTCCCGCAACGCCTGCTGCGCCTCGAGCTGCGCCTCCGCACGGGTGACAATGTCGGACACCTTCGCCCCGGTCATAGCCAAGCCGGGATACATCGAAATGGGCAGCCCCAACCGGCGCGGCGATGAGAGAATAAACTCGTTGAAGTTCATGGGTCTTCCCTCAGGCCGCTGTCACCCGACGGACCGCCGCGACCGCCCCCGCGGCCGATTCGCTGAAAGCGTCCGCTCCAATGCCCTCCGCACAGCCCTGAGTGAGGGGCACCGCGCCCACAATTACCTTCACTTGGTCCCGCAGGTAGATCGAGTAATTCTGGATGTGACACTGCTTGATCAATTTCAACACCTCCGGCCACGCGGCGGCGTGGAGCTGCTTGTATTCGTTGAGCTTCTCGGCACGAAGGCCGATCACCATTCCATAGCGTTTCATGGTATTGAATTCCGTTGCTGGCCCCGGCTCACATTGGCTCGTCAAACTCGGCCAGTTCGAGCGGATACCTGCCGTATTCTCGCACCAGTTTCACGATGTAATCGTAAGTGTGGCCCGACACAGCGCTGCTGACCGAGTGGTCCGACTGGAAAATCATTCCGCCGCCCTTGGCCGCGTTGAGCTTGTGCAGGACTTCGCGGCGGATGGTATCGAGGTCGCCACCCTCCCAGATCTGGATGTTGCTGTTGCCACAAAAAGCGATACTGTGACCGTATTGCCGGCGCAGTTCCAGCATGTCCATGCCGGCCTTCACCTCGAGCGGATTGTAGGCGTCAATGCCTATCTCGATGAAATCGGATAAGATGGCTTTTACGTTGCCGCAACCGTGGTAGATCACGGGTAAACCGCGGGCGTGAGCCGCAGCGGTGATCTGGGCCACCCATGGCTTGTAATACTGGCGCCAATAGCGCGGCGACATGAAGGTGCCTTTCTTGTAGGCCACATCTCCCCAGATCACTAAGCCATCCAGCAGGCCGGCCCCGGCTTCCATCCCGGCCTTTGCCATTTCCAAGTAGTAGGCACCGATGCGGTTGATGACGGCGCCCATGCGCTCCGGAAACTCTGCCATCCACATCATGGCATTCTGCTGGCCGATGAGCCGGGTCAGACATTCGCTCACCTCGATTATGCTCCCGTAAACGGGGAAATCCGGCCACAGCGATTTCACTGTCTCAAACCACGGCGGCGAGTTCCGCTGGAAACCGTCACCCACCCCGGCGATCTGGTTGTCGCCAGCCGCGAAGAAACGCCGAGGGTCGCGTGGGTCATCAAAACGGGCGGCCTCCAGTTTCTCGAAGGTGTCGATCTCCCAAGCGCGCATTTCCGGCATGGGAAACTCGAAATGCTTGCACAGGATGGCGCCGAATCCCGTTTTCACCACCACTTCATCGGCATCTTCTCTGAGCACCTCGAACGGGCGAATCCAAGGATCCATGTTGGGCACGGTGACGATCCAGTCGAGATCGTAGTGGTAATGAGGGTTGGCATCTGCAGGCAAACTGAGCTCCCGGCGCCAGCGCTCGATGAAACCGCCCCAGAAGAAATCGCTGATCGGCACGCGATCCGGTTCTTGGTGCCTCAGCGCGGCGTTCATCCTGGCGAGTTTCTTCAGCGTGTTCTCCTTGCGCACAGCAGTGCCGCTGCTGTTGCCAAACGTGTCGAACATGCTCATGGCGATGATCTATTGCCGGTCACAAACGCCCATGCTCCAAACTGCAATGTTGGTCACGACCTGAGCCAGAGTTGGTGTGACTTTGACCATCCAGCCACCAGTTGTCGATGTCCGACCCAGTCTTTCCTGTGTCTTTTCCATAACTCAACACGGCGCTCGATAGGCAACCCGGCAGGTCCAGCGGCCGACCTCAAAGTGCTTCAGAAGAATCATCATGCAGATCAATTGCAGGCTGACCGGCGAGTCCTTCGTTTGCGATCTCTGCGGCGCCAGGCTCATGCCGGCTGCAAGGCTGCCACGGCGGAGAAGTCAAGCGTGCTTCGTCACATGGAAAGAACAACCCGATGCGCTGGCCGCATCGCAATGACCAGAGAAAGACAATCATTTCGCCTCGGTTGGCAGTGGAGCTATCTCAAGGTTGTCGAACTGAACGCTGGGCCAGTTGCACATGAGACCTACGGAACCGTGAGTCGAGGAATTGTCCGTCACCTCGGCGACTTGTCGCCCATCGATGAAAGCGGTTACACGTTGGCCCACAAATGTCAGCTCTAGCGTGTGCCATTCGCGGGCACGCAATCTGCTTAGTCCCTTTGCTAGCACCTGCTCCCCTATACGAAGATGCCAGACGCCATTGTGATTAAAAACGAGTGAATAGCCCACGAGACTCTCGAAATAGCCCGTCATCGGCACAGGAAGACACGCAAAGCGCGACACCCGGCCTATGATCCCAGCCCACCCAGGCTTTTCGAGCATTACCTGTGCACTCCAAGAGTAATTTGTTAGGTTTGTTTCCGCAAAGTAGGTGTGGGGATAATGATTGATCCAATCCGGGGACCAGTCAGTCGGGCGCCGGTCAATCGCTTGGCGCAGTGCCTTGCCTTTTCCGTCTGAGCGCTGGACCACCTCGAACGCGCCCACGAGGTCGCAAAAGTAGCGTGGCACCTCGCCGATGCTGTATCGCTCGAAATCCTCAGTGTAAGGCAGCGGAAAAGGGGAAAGCGGCGGCGGCGAGCTTTTTCCTTTCTGCTGGCCTTCGGTGGTGGTCAAGGAGTACATCGCATTGGTTTCCAAGACCAACCGCAGCGGTGCCTGCACACCGATGGTCAAGTTTGGTTGCCTGACAAATTGCTCGGCTTTCGTGCTTTTCCACAGCCGGACTGGGCCCGACTTCAGCCCCTGCCCCAAGATGACTTCCACCGTTTGAACACTCTTGGCGTCCATGGTCTCAATGACCACGCTCCAGTCGCCAGTTTTGGGATCGCGCAGAGCGACCGCGCTGCCGCCGTTGGGCAGAAGTGCACAGGCCGGATCGATATACTTCCAGCCCGGCTCGGCAAATTGTGTCGTGTGCGCCATCACCCAAACCGCTGGCGGTACCAAGTAGTAGCCGCACCAGGGCCACCGTGCGGTCACAATCCCTGTGTCCGGAATAAAAAAGACCTCGGGAAAAGCAGACAACGCTGCACAAACGACCGACTTGGTCATGCGGCCTTCGATGTAATTCCGATTGAAGAGGCTGGCCAGCGCGGCGGAGTATGGCGATACCGAATCCCAACCGCTCGACCAAGGCCCATCCTCGCTTGACCAGAGCGGCTTGCACAATGCTTGAGCGACGGGGGTGGATTTGAACCTCGGGTAGTGTACCCCCACCGCAGCCACAGCGTCGTACAACGCGCGGTCTTCGCGCATTCTGTCGGCCACACTCCAATCGTTGTAGCTGTCCGCCGCCACAATGCCAACGTCTCTCAACCCTGCTTGGTCGAGTTTCCGACGGAGCAGTTTGATGTACTCCGGCGTCCACGGCATCTCATTCCAGATGCCCACGTATCGGATTTTGAGCCCGTGGGTCTTCCGGCCCGCCTGTAGAAAACGGACGATGTAATCCGCATTGTCCTCGGAAAGCACGTCCCCGTCGCCGATCCAAGCCGGCACGCCCCACTCGAGACAATCCAAAATGATGTTCGGATTGCGCTTCAGGGCCTCTTTCATCAGCCACCATTCGTATCCTCGGTGCGGGTTGTAGTCTCGCCGGGAGCGCATGTGGCTGGGTTCGACGCCGCAAGCCACCGTCGAATCGCCGCCAATCTCAACTTTGAGGTGTTGGATTGATGCGCCGAACTTCGGCTTGAAAAGGAAATCCAGTATTTCAGCTTGCTGCTGCGGTGGATAATCAACAAGCAGCCGAGCAGTGCCGCCGGCACTGAGTGCCCCGAGGCCTTCAAAGTCACGTCCGCCCTCTGCGGGATTGAGCCAGAGCCTGAATGGAACATCCGGCGTTGGTTGAGGCGAAAGCTCCGCGGATTGGGAACAGCAGGCGGCCCAAGTCAAAATGGAGACAAGTGCGAAGTGCATTTGTTCTTAACATCAAAAACAACCTGCGGCGTTCAGACTCCGATTTCCGATGTTACCAAGGCTTTCAGTTTTCTGTTGCTGGTGCTTGGCCCTGATCTGATGCTGGTCGCGGCTTCTCCGGCGCGAAGAGTTGAAATTCGTTGATGCGGACGGTCCACACGTCTTCCTTCGTTTCGGTGATGCGCAGGCGCACATAGCGGGCGGTCACGGGGGCGAACCAGTAGTCCTTGCGACCACTGATTGCGGTGCCCTTGAGCAACTCGTGCCAGGTCTGGCCGTCGTCGCTCGCCTCGATCACGAAAGCGCGGACCGACGGGTCCTGCGGAGGCGCGATCAGGCAGGCGCGATCGAAGGTCTCCGAGCGCCCCAGATCCACCATCAACCAGGGATTTCTCTCCCCGCGGCCCGACAACCAGCCCCATTCGTAGTCGTCGTCCACGGCGTGTTTACCCTCAGCCAGCCCCTCATATCCGCGGAATACACTTGATGTGGATGTTTTCTTGCCAAAGGCCAGCGAGCCTGAGGACCAACGGGAGGGTTTGATCTGGTCAACCGAGCGCTCAAAAGTCAACTTGACGATGGTATCCAGCGGGTCGCGGTCGGCTTCCGCCACGAGAATCTCCTGGCCGCGAGAGGTCTCCTTGAGTATGACCTTGCCAGGACCTGTGAGGAGTTCGGCCTTCTTGATTTTGATGCCAAGGTCCCGCAGCAGCACTGGTTCGCTCCAGTCCACGATATGAACGTAGGCAGTAGCACCACGCCGCGTACTCGAAGCATAGGGACCCATGTCCCATGGGCCAGCAGTGGTGTCATAAATACTCTCGCCGTATTTCTTCAGCCGGGTCCCTATTTCGCGCAGGCGGCTGGCGTCCTCCGGCTCGATTGTGCCATCAGGTCGGGGACCAACATTTAGCAATAAGTTGCCGCCGCGTCCGACCGTCAGCACCAGCAGGCGAATGCACTCTTTGAGTGGCATGGGGCGGTTATTGGGATTCCAGATCCACATCCCCGACAGTGGAATGCAGGACTCCCAGGGCAAGTCCACATCGAACTTGCCCACGCGCGACTCAGGCGTGTAGAAGTCGCCGGGCATTCCACCCCGGTCATTGATCAAGATGCCGGGCTGCAGCTTCTGCAACATTTGGTAGAGTTCGCCCAGACGGAAATCCACGCCAGTGGGGGTGGCGTCGAACCAAAAGACCCGCTGCGGCCCGTAATTGGAAAGCAATTCCCGCACCTGGTTGTGCATGTCCTTGACGTAAATCTCATGGCGCTCAGTGAGGTAGTTGGGATCGCGCCAGTCCGCCGGCGAATAGTAGAAATTGAATTGGATGCCGGCTCTGCGACAAGCCTCGGCCAGTTCCCTGGAGACGTCGCGCTTGAAAGGTGTATGGGTAATTGAGTAGGTGGTGGTCTGGGTGTCCCACATGCAAAAGCCGTCGCAGTGCTTGGCCGTAAAAACCATGTAGCGCATGCCGGCGTCTTTGGCGAGCTCGACCCATTGGTCGGCGTCGAAGAGGATAGGGTTGAATTTCTCGTAAAGCCGGTCGTATTCTTCGGCAGGCACAACGCCTGGAATGTCGGCCTTGAAACCACGCCGCTCCCCCATCCGTGCGAAACTGATCTCACCTCCGCTGAGCGCAGCCGGTCCCCAATGGATGAACATGCCGAACTTGGCCTTGCGCAGCCATGCAAGGTTCCGGACGGTATCGGGGTCCGTGCGAACAACAATGTTGGTGTGCTCGATGGCATCGGCCATCTGTAGTTGAGTGGCTGCTGCTGCTCCCTCGGCGGCCTGGTCTGGGATGCCGGCACGCACCGCCAGTGTCAATCCCGCTATACCGATGAATGTCTCGGTTGCGATACTTCGGATCTCAATGGCGGTGAGTTTACGGGTCGCATCGCATGGAATATCCGTCATGGTTAAGTGCTGTTCGGAGAGATCGATGCCGAACGCCGGGGTCCACTCACGCATGCCATAGGCTGGGATGGCTGGTAGGACCCGCTTCGCCGTGTTAATACCGCAATCCTGGTAGTAGCAGTCGAAGTTGAGCGGTGGTATCAACTCGGTCACCGCCTGTGACCCGTCGGAGTACCACAGCACGACCTGCGCTGCCGGAGTGTAACACTTCTGCGGCAGGTGCATATTCAGAGAGAGCAAATACAGTTTGTTTGCGTTCACCGGTGAGAGGTCCAGCCTTACCCCGGATGGCAGCTCGTGGGGATGCGTATTCGCGATCATCAACAAGTTCCTCGCGCCTTTTGTCTCGGCAGGGCCCATCGACCCGAGCAGAAACGGCACATGCCCAACCAGCATTCTGCTGGGTAATGGCTCGGAGAGCGCAAACAGCGGCATGCTCCAGAAGCTGAGAGTGTCACTAACCGTGCCCCAGGCGTCCCAAGCCCATTTCTGGCGGAAGCAGCTCTGGATATCTCGGTTGTATGCGGATGACAAGCCCACCGGCACGAAGACGCTGCCCGGCGGAAGTGGATCGAGTACAGTTTGCTTCACGGCGTCCCTGGCCGTAAGAGGAGGGTTCCGGAACCGGATGGGTTCTATCCACTCAGCATTACCGGTCCTGCACTTCAAAAACACGATCGACTGTCCGGCGCCAGCTCGAGCCAGCTTCGCAGTGAATCCGCTGCGTGAGACTGAAGGCGACTCCAGGAACCTGTATCGGTCGTCCAGACTCACGGAGTCCAATCCGCTAGCATTTACGGTCACTGTTTGTCCTGGGTTGGCGGTCTCGGGCGACTTGATCTGCCAGCGGGCGGGAGCAGCTTTGACCATGACAGTCCCGCCGCCGCTATCGGTCTCGACCAGCACCAAGGCGTGCCGCATCGCCGGCGCCATCTGGAATCCCACCGGCTTTCCGTTCAGCGTGACGCTATCGACGTTCGACAAGACCGGTATCTGAAGGCACGCCCTCACCCCCTTGCTGGTGCTCACTGTGAACTCCTGTGTTTCGCCATCCCTTCGCCAGTGGATAGTCAGCCCTTCGCGCTCGAACTTTGCGTAGGACCAGTTGGACGGAAATCGAGGGGTTATGGTGATCCGGCCCTCGTCAACTGCAGGAACAACCCCGAAAGTGCCCTCAACCAGCGCCCTGAAGAAAGCGCCCAGGCAAGTAGCCATGTCCCCGTTGCTGGTGCTCACCGCGTCGTCAAAGAGGACGTAGTTGAATCCAGGGCCGTCAGCCCGCGCGCTGGCGGCGGCACAGGACTGGAGAATTCGGTTGCCTTCGTCATATCTGCCCGAGAGCATCATGGCGTAACCGACCATCATCATATCGCCCATGGCGGGCAGATGCTGGCTCCACACCAACGGCCACCAGTCGTTGTCCCACGCATACAGGCCGCCCGCCGAATCAGAGAACGTTACGTTGTCCAGATACCACTCAGTAAGTGCCGCAGACTGATACGGGTCGGTCAGTTGTGTCCAAATCGGAATTTCCATCTCCAAGGATTGCGGATGCAATCGCAGCAAACCCAAAGGACACTTGGGGCCAAGCATCGCAAACTGGTCCGACCAGAGCTCCCGCTGCGCCGCGCACAAGATGGCTTCGGACTTTGCTTGGAACTTAGCTGCATCCTCGGCCTTGCCCAATTTCATGGCGATCTCGGCGAGATCAGCGTAAGCCTTCCGTACAAGTGCTGTCTGAAATGTCGAGCTGGGGCCGCGGTTGTCAAAGTCACTCTTCCATTGGTGCATCGTGTCCTTGTAGAGGTTATCCCCGTCCGCGTCCAGGTACGCGTCCATCCACCGTGCTGCCCCCATGAGCGTGGGGTAGAGCTGGCGGAGAGATTCGAGGTCCCCGGTCCACTTGTAGTAGTGGTACATGGCATCTATGTAAGATTCTTCGAAGCGAGTAGGGTGGCCGTCGGTCTTGAAATCCGCGGTGACTGAGTCCACCTGCCCGGATGCCTTCTGGTTGTTGGAGAGCAAGCGCAGGTAACTGAGAGCATGGGGCTCGAAGCCGATGTCGCACGCCGCATGGACGTGGCGGTAGCAAAAAATGTAGTTCCAATAGTCGCCCCCCTTTGCGTCGTGGACCATCCCTGGCGGCTGGATGATGCTCGGAAACAGGTCGTTCGCCGCCATGTTGGCGAGTGATTCCAGCTTCTTGTCCGGCAGTTCGAACTTCACGGGGTGTTGCCGATAGACCCCTGCTTTCCAAGCCTCCGCGCTTGCGGCGAAGCTTGCTCCGCCATCATTCTGCACTCGCGTGAAGTTCTTATCCCCGTTCGCTACAATCCGCGCGAACGTATCCAGCGCGTCCTCGGCCATCTTTTGTCTGACCTGGGCAGGGATATTCTTGTTGCGCTCAAAGAACGAAGTGACGCGAGCCATCACCTCGGCCTCGTCGTAGCCCGGCGAGTCTATGAACGCCGTGAGCTGCGCCTGGGCCTCGCCTCTGGCCGGAATCTCCACATCGCGCAGGAGCGCGTTGGTACCGGCCAGGAGCTGCTTGCCATCCCAGCCAATGAGCACTGTGTAGTTCGGGTCGTGCAGCACGCCGAAGTCACCCTCGCCCTTGTGTCTGGGGCAACTGATTTTGAGATGCTCTGTGGGTACCGTGGAAGCTTCCGATATGCCACCAGGAGAACCTGCGCCGGAAGCCGCAACCGCTATCAAGCGCACATCGCGGGAGCGATCCGAATCGTTGTGCAGCCTGACCCGCAAGATCATGCCATAGGCAGGCACCGACGCCGGCGCAATCGCATCGGCCTCCAGCCCGAGTTTCAGCGCATCGCTATAGTACCCATAGTGAACCATGCCAGGGTATATCTCAAAAGCCGTTCGCCTGAATCTGTCCAATCTAAATGTTTCGCCATCCACCTGAATCGCGAAGTTCATCGTCGCAAGGTCAGAGTAGAGTTCCATCCTGAAGTTGAACCGTAGGTTGTCCTGGCAAGTGACGCCTGCGCGGCGGTAGCTGATTGTGTAGCGGCCTGCCTTGCCGTCTAGCAAAGCGACACCTCCATCGATTGGTTTCTGTTGGTCGGGTTCAAGATTGGTTATGCCAGTACACAGCTTGCGAACGCCAGGCTTCAGGCGTTCGGGATAGGCGGCAAACCCCTGCGCGGGAATATACTTCGGGTCGCCTGCCTTGTTGGGCTGATTGGAAAAGGTCGCTGATGCATGGATCGGCTCGCGGATCGCGCCACCGTTGGACCACTCGCCAACTGAGGCCGCCTGCGTGATACACAACAACAGGGGCGGTAGCACCCTTAAAACTGATCTGCAAAGAGGTAGATGCACAGTTGCCTCACTTGGCGTTCTAAATGCCATTGCCTTCTGAATACGCACAATAATCAACGAGAAGCGGCCTCCTCAGGCCCTAACAACCGGACTTCCTGCAGGCACATGGCATAGCGACTACCGGGGGGGTTGGATTGGATTTTCAGGCCGTTCCAGTCGGTCGCGAAATTGGCCGAATAGCAAAGCCAGAAGGTCCGCCCATCGTCGGAAATGAACTTGGAAGGGATATTCAAGAAGTAGGCTTGTTCGCCAAAATGACGAAGGTAGTGCACCAGCCTAAACGGTCCGGTGATGCTGGGGGACTCCAGCAGGTAGCTGTTGAAGTAGCCCCCGGTGGTGCCGCCGTCGGTGACGCACATGAAGTGCGTCTTCAGCGGTGCATTGTAGGTCATGGTCACACAGCCCATGTTGTCGCGCCAGGCGGCGATGGGTTTGATCTGCTCGAAGCGGCGGGTCCACCGGCGGCCATTCCAGAATTCGTATTTGGATGAGTCGTTCATGTTGGCGATGGCAGGAGTGACCCGCAGCAAGTAGATTTCGTCGCCGGTGATCCAACTGTTATAGCCAAACCGGCGATTACGGCCATCGCTGGCGCCGTGGGCGACCAAGTACGCTTTGCCATCGGGCGAATGCTGCATGTTCTTTCCAAAATCAACGAAGTGCGGCGCGCCGATTTTGACCGGCTCACCATGCAGCCCGCTTTCTCCAAACAACGGCCGCGCCGGCGTGCAAGGTGTTTGCGTCCACGTCTTACCAAAATCGGTCGAAGTGCGAAACCCAACAAATGCCCCAAGCCAGGGCCAGTTGTAGTCAATGCCATCGTGCCTGGTGATCTGTCCGCCGCCCAGACAATAGGTGCCGTAGTACCAAACGCCGTTGAAGACAAGGCTGCCGCAAGGGTACCGACTTTGGAAGGGTGCCGGCGAGGACTTGTAGATGCGCTGGTCCACGACCTGTAACTGGAGTGGGTCGTGGCCCAGGATCGTGGCCGAACCCGTGGTGGCATCCGGGCCGGCGGAATTGGAGGTCAGCCCATTGACCTTGCCGTCCGTCCAAGGCGAGTAAAGATTGTCGTCACTGGCCCAAGACGGATACCAAGTGTCAGCCTCGGTGTATTCAGCGTGCCGCCCGGTGAATTCGATGCCACCAAATCTTTGGGACGGCTTGAAAGGGCAGTTCGCCGGGGGCGCAGACGGCCACCGTGACGAGGCTGACGCGGGGATGGCCAGGATAGCTCCAGCAAGGATCGCGATTGTTCTCTTCATAGCATGCATAGTCAGAGCAGGGTCAGCATCACCGGTACGACATCACATCGCATCTAGCAAACCATGGTGTCAATGATGCATTATACACTGCGAGGCGCCATCTCAGACGCTGTCGGCAGCACACCCTGGCCAGCGGTAGCAGACAGCGGGCCAACTGTGGTCCACAGCAGGAATCGGCCTCTTCACTACCGGACCCGGTAGAACTGCCGCGCTGCACTCGGCGTTACTGAGTACGGGCTGGTGGCGGATTGAACAACCGACCACGGGCCGGTGACTTCTGGCGCCGATTCGAGCGTTCCGCCGGGCCAAGTCAACACCACGGCGCCCGCCTCGCGCCTGATGCTGATGGCCGGAGGGACCGCGAGGCGTCCTATGGCGACCACTTCACTGATCTGCAGGGCATAATCAGGCACTGGATCGTCCAAGCTGAGGATGCGTATCCATTGTCCTTGGAAGTCGCCGGTTGGGTCCAGTTCCGGTCCAAGCACGTCAGAACTGCCTGGGCTGGCGCCTGGATTCGAGCCGTCGGTATGCAAATCGGCTTGCCAGACCGGCTCGCCAGGCTGGCCGCCCACGTCAGGGTGTACCGAAACGCGATAGTTCGACAATCGCTCAGGAGCGACACCGTCTTGGCGGGGGTAAATGACGATGTTCGAGAACTTTACAACCAGACCCAAGTCGATGGTGTAGGCAAATCCCGGATGTAACCCGGCCGCACCGTGAACCAGACCGCTCACGGTAAAGTTCCCGTCGGTGAGCCCTGAGGGCGACATGCCAAAGTAGGTAGGCTGATTGGCGAAGGCGGCCGCACCCCGAGCGTAGTTGTAGTCGAAGGCCAACGTTGCTTCGTCACTGGTCACCGGCGGAATGCCTGGATAGGAAAGGACACAACGGAACTTGGAGTTCGCGTCAGCCTCGGAAACGGTGGCGGTTGTGTAATTCGGGGTGGTAGCGCCGGCGATATCAACCCCATTACGCTGCCATTGGTAAGTCAGCAGAGCGGGATCGCCGTTGAGCAGCTTTGCGTCGATGGAAAACGTGGCCTTGCGGCCTGGCGCCGTGGTGTAGTCGGCTGGTTGGCGATTGATCACGATGACCGGCGAGCTGACAACTGGCTCACCGTAAACTTCGACCTCGGTCATCTGCAGTGCATAATCGGAGGGAGGGTCGTCAAGGGATTGGATCATAATCCATTGGCCTTCGAAATCGCCTTCGGGATCAAGGTCCGCCGTAAGCCGCACGAGGGTACCTGGACCCGAGCCGGGGTTGCTCCAGTCGGTAAACAGATCAGCTTGCCACACGACCTCGCCGATCGCGCCTGCATCGTCCTTGTGTACAGACACCCTGAAGTTTGTAAGACGCTCGGGAACGATGCCGTCCTGCCGCGGATAGATGTCAATCTGGCTCATTTTGATCGGCAGGCCCAAGTCGATCGTGTAGGCGAAACCGGCTGTCAGACCGGTGTCGCCATGGACAATAGTGTTGCGGTCCCCATCGACGATACGGGCGATATCCCAGCCACCCCAGAGCGGTTGGTTGGCCCACGCCCTGGCACCGTATGCATAATTGTTACGAACCTGCAGGGCGGCGCTGGCGCTGATTAGCGGCGAAATGCCAGGATATGACACAATGCAGCGGTAGGTACCCGCATCCTTGGTCTGCACGTGGTCGATGGTCAGTGTCGCGTTGGTGGCGCCGACCAAGTTGATGCCTTCCCGTTGCCATTGGTACGTGATCAGTGCGGCATCGCCGTTGACCACTTTGGTTGCGACACTGAAACTGACGCGTTGGCCAGTGCTGGCAACAACGTCCGCGGGTTGGCTTGTGAGCAACAGTGTGATTTCAGGCGCCACCATGCCGAACGCTTGCACCTCGGATATCTGCAAAGCGTAAGCCGGCACGGGATCGTCCAACGACAAAATGCGTATCCATTGGCCTTTGAACTGGCCCGCAGGGTCAAGATCGGCCGTCAACACGTCCTGGCTTCCCCAATCGGCTCCGGGATTAGAACCGTCTGTATGCAAATCTGCTTGCCAAACCGCATCTCCGGGCTGGCCATCGCGGTCGGGGTGTATCGAGACGCGGTAGTTCGACAATCGCTCAGGAGCGATGCCGTCCTGCCGTGCAATCACCACCAAGCGGGTGAATTCCACAGTGACGCCCAGATTGATCTCGTACGCGAAACCGGCGTCAACCGCTTCCGCCCCGTGCACGACGTTGTATCGAATACCGTCAACCAAATAAGCTGGTACAAGCCCGCTATACAAAGGGCGGTTGGCAGTGGCAGCCGATCCCAATGCTCGGTTTACCTCGGGGGCGGGCACATCCGCGAAAACCTCCAGCTCGCTCATCTGCAATGCGTAGTCGGGCACCGGATCCGCCAAGCACTGCACTTGAACCCAGCGCGCAGACTGCGGAGCCGGGAGCGTCACGACCACCACGGTGCCGGGAGCAGAACCCGGGTTGGTGCCGTCGGTAAACAGGTCCTGGCCCCATAACTCGGTCCCAATGTTGCCGGTCCCATCGTCCTCATGCACGGAGACCCGAAAATTCGACAAACGCTCCGGGCAGCAGAAATCTTGGCGCGGCCAGATTCGAATGTAGTGGATGGTGTAAGGCTTGCCCAGGTCCAAAATGTACGCGAAACCAGCCGGCAATTGGACGTCCCCATGGATGACATCGTTGCGGTTCCCGTTAACGATAATGCTCATCGGCCATCCGGCGTAGATCTGCGCATTTGCGGCAGGCCGGCTGTCGAGTGCCACGTTCACGATTTCTGCCCGCACCAGGCTCAAGCTAACGATGGCGGCACCAAACCAGAGAATTGAGGTTCGCTTCATAACAATTTGCTCATTCACTCGTTCCACCGAACACGTTGTGTGTTGACGCGCAACTATTGACGGCCCGTTGTGTTAACCCCGGCCACTCTCCAACGAGCAGAAGTGAATCTGCCAGACCGATGCCTGCGACGCCAGTGAGTGGTCGCCAACCGCGGCTCTTCAGCCATGCCGGATCGAACAAAGGCCGTAGCGTGCACTCTACTCTGACCGCGAGATCTGTCGATGTCCAAACCTGCACCTTTTGTGTCCTTTCCAAGCGCCACTCTCGACGATACATCCCACCAAGTGCGCCTTCCGCGGCGCAATCGACGCGGACCAGTGCCTCGAAGAAGTAACACTCGGGAAAGCCCGATCAGACCGTTGATGCCATCGCAGTTAAAGCAGTCCACTTGAATGTTGTCCGCACCCTCTGAGACCCTGCCGTCCACCCTTACCCGCAAATTTCCCAGCCCGGCGTAGCAGACGACAAAGTTTTTTGACAAGCAGCGCCGTGGCTCTTGCACCCCCTCGAACTCACAACGCCACTCGCTTGGCAAACCCGCTGCCGCCAGAGTTCCGCGTTTACGCGGAACACAGGCAGTTCACTGAACAGTGCTTCATGATCAGGCTCATGAAGCTGTTTCGCCTGAAGGCGGGACTCTGGCGGCCGTGGGCGTGGCATCGCCCAAAGCGCAGGACAACCGATCGCCGCTAGAGTACCGCGTTTACGCGGAACACAGGCAGTTCAGTGAACAGTGCTTCATGATCAGGCTCGTGAAGCTGTTCCGCCTAAAGGCGGGACTGTAACGGCCGTGGGCGTAGCATCCCCCAAAGCGCAGGACAACCCATCGCCGCTAGAGTACCGCGTTTACGCGGAACACAGGCAGTTCAGTGAACAGTGCTCACGGTCAGGTACATGTAACCTTGCACGAAGGAGGCGGACATTCCGCGCACATCACAAACTACGTGTCTTTCCCCATGTGGCCCCGTTGGCTTGCGCCGGTGATCCCGATGGTTTTTCAGGCGGTGCGGCGGATGCAGTGGGCGTTGGTAGGGGCGAAGCGCTTGGAGTGCGGCAGCTTGCTGCCGCTTTGTTTTTATGCGCGAAC
>JAAYVR010000137.1 GCA_012517065.1 Verrucomicrobiota bacterium
AGTCCCGCCTTTAGGCGGAACAGCTTCATGAAACTCAGCACCAGCACTGTTCGGTGGACTGCCTGTGTTCCGCGTAAACGCGGAACTCTGAGCAGCAGCGGATTGGTCCACGCCTTGCGCGATGCCATGCCCGCGGCTGTTAGAGTCCCGCCTTTAGGCGGAACAGCTTCATGAAACTCAGCACCAGCACTGTTCGGTGGACTGCCTGTGTTCCGCGTAAACGCGGAACTCTGGCAGCGACGGGTTGGTCTGCGCATTAAGCGTTGCCACGCCCGCGGCCGCTAGAGTCCCGCCTTTAGGCGGAACAGCTTCATGAAACTCAGCATCAGCACTGTTCAGTGGACTGCCTGTGGTTCCGCGTAAACGCGGAACTCTAGCGGCGGTGGGTTGCTTTACACCTTGGGCGATGCCGCGCCCACGGCCGTTAGAGTCCCGCCTTTAGGCGGAACAGCTTCATGAAACTCAGCATCAGCACTGTTCGGTGGACTGCCTGTGTTCCGCGTAAACGCGGAACTCTAGCAGCGATGGATTGTCCCGTGCTTTGAGTGATGCCGCGCCCGCGGCGCCAACCTTGGTTCCGGCTACGCCGGCCTGGGAAATATGCGAACCAACCGGTTTCTGACTTGCGGTCCGCCAGATTTACAGTGCAATTGGGCCAGTGAAAGCGATACACAAGAGTTTCGAGTCCTCACCGCTGGTTGCAAGAGTTGCCCCCTTCATCGTGTTTATCGCATTGACACTGTTCCAAGGGCGACTCGGTGAAAGTTCGCATTACTGGATATATCTTGCCAAGACACTCGTTGGCCTGTGGCTGGTCCTGATGTCTCGCCCATTCGTCTCGGAAATGCGCTGGGCGTTTGGCTGGGAAGCCGTTGCCGTCGGCATAGCGGTTTTCATCATGTGGGTTGGCATCGACCCGTTCTATCCGCGGCTACCTGGCATGGGGCAGAGCGCAGCCACATGGAATCCAATCGCCCATTACGGCCAGAGCAGCGCCGTGGCATGGCTGTTCATCGTCACACGCATACTCGGGTCCACCTTTGTTGTGCCTCCAATCGAGGAAGTGTTCTACCGCTCGTTCTTGTATCGTTACATAATGAAACAGGATTTTCTCTCCGTCCCCCTTGGGATGTTCGCATGGACGCCGTTTATTGCGACGGCCGCGGTATTCGGCCTTGCACATCATCAGTGGCTTGCGGGGATTCTATGTGGCATGGCGTATCAATGGCTTGTGATCCGCAAACAAAGGCTCGGCGATGCAATGACCGCACATGCCATCACGAATTTTCTGCTTGGTTTATGGGTTGTTTGGAAAAACGCCTGGCATTTCTGGTGAGAAAGCCGGTTTGCCTTCGCACGCCTGCCGCCATCCTGTGTTGGATTGCTGCTGCCGTCCTGACACTGCCATGTGCCAACGCAAACAGCTTTGTTGACCTCCTCATCCGCAACGCAAACGAACCGTCGTTCAGTGGCGCGTTCGTATTCACTCCTGAATCCCAAACCAAATCGCAAATAGTCGATGCCAACCAAACCGCCGTTTATGAGTTCAGGATTGATTACTACGGCATCGGCCAGGACACCGTCCATCTCCGCGGCACACGCAGTGGCGCCGGCTGGATAGTTCGTTATTTCGACTTGGTAAACGGCGAAGAGATCACCGACATGGTCAGCTCAGCCGATGGTCACGCGTGGGAAAGGATCACCAGCGGCAAGCCAATGGCTTTTCGCCTCGAAGTCACCCCAACCATCGCCGCACCCAGTGACCAGCCAAAAACAGTCAACATCACCGTCTGGCCCGATTCAGCCCCGCAACGAATCGACTCTGCACGCGCACTTACCACACGCCTGCCCCGCATCCAACCCGACCTCATGTTAAGGCGCGACTACGACCTTCGCTTTACCGGCGACAACGTTTACAACATCTCCGGCACACGCCAAACCAAAACGCAGGAAATTGACCCGAACATGCCCGCGGTCTATTTCCTGTCGTTGTCGAACGACGGAACTTTCAATGACCGCTTCGTTTTGACCTCAAACATGCCCGAAGAAGGCTGGACCGCCCGCTTTTTCGACGCGCCGGTAGGCGGCCGAGATATCTCAGAAGAAGTGCTTGGCAATGGCTGGGCCAGCCCTGCCCTACTTCTCAACGAAACCCGCGAGTTGCGCCTTGAAATCACAGGCGCCGCTGCCGTTCAAGGTGTCACTCTGTGCCATTTGTTGATCAAAGCAACGTCCATCACAGACCCTGAAAAGCAAGACGCCGTAAAAACCGTCACCGCCGTGATTCCAGACAGCACAGTGCCACACGGCGGTGTCTATACCTCGAACGACGACTTCGAAAAAGGCACGCTCGCAGGCGTTACATACGAAACCGTCCCCGACCAGCTCCAACGCTCAGGCGATCCCCTCACTTTCCCATACATCTGGGTCCCCAACTCGAACGAAAGCACCGTCTCAAAGCTCGATACTCGGACAGGACGCGAACTGGCACGCTACAGAACCGGCCCCGAAAAGCTCAATGACCTCCCCTTGAATCACAATCCGTCGCGCACCACCATCGACCAGCAGGGCAATTGTTGGGTCGCAAACCGCCAAACCGGAACCGCAGTCAAAATCGGCCTGTTGGAAAACGGACAATACCAGGACAGAAACGGCGACGGCATAATCCAAACCTCTCGCGACATCAATAACGACGGCGATATCACCGGCGATGAACTACTCCCATGGGGCATGGACGAGTGCGTCTTGTTCGAGATTGTTCTGATCCCAAACAAAGAGGGCACGTTCACCCCCGGCACATACGAAGGAAGCTACGCCGATGACAATTGGACCCCCGGACCGCGAGGCGTCGCCGTCGATGCCAACGGTAATGTCTGGCTTGGAACTTACGGAACCCAGAAGTTCTATCACGTCGATGGAATCACAGGCCGCATCCTCAAATCCGTCGATTTTTCTTCCGTGCCCCATCATTCCTACGGCGCCGTAATTGATGCTCATGGTATCCTATGGTCATCCAGCCTCGACGATAACAACGTACTTCGACTCGACCCCTCCGACGACTCGTTCCGGGTCATCGATATCGGGCACACCGTCTATGGACTCGGCCTCGACAGAAGCAATCACCTCTTCATCGCCGGTTGGCGATCAGACAAACTTACCAGACTCAACATAGTCACCGGCGAAAAGGACTGGACACTCAACGCGTCCCCAATGTCACGTGGCGTCGCCGTGACCGAAGACGGCGATGTCTGGACCGCCGACTCAGGTCCCGGCACCGTGTCGCGATTCTCAAACGACGGCGTTTTCAAGGAATCAATCCCCGTCGGCAACACGCCCACCGGCGTCTCGATCGACGCCGCTGGCAAAGTCTGGGTCGTCAACTACGGCGACGAATACGTCAAACGCATCGACCCCGTCGCAAACCGCGTCGATCTCGAACACCGCATAATCGGCGGCCGACACTACGGTTACAGCGACATGACCGGCATCATATCGCGCACCACTACAACCAAAATCGGAGTCTGGACCGTTACCCACGACTCGCGCTACCCCGGCGCTGCGTGGGGCACCATCGCATGGACCGAATTCACCCCGCCCGGCACCTCACTCAGCGTCCGCGCACGCAGCTCGCCAGACCGCAATTCCTGGTCGCTGTGGGAAATCGCAACCAACGCCGCCCCACTCCACGCAACGCCCCCAGGCAAATTCCTCCAAATCGAAGTCGCCTTCCAAACACGCACCGGCGACGATTCTCCAATCCTCTATGACCTCACTGTAACTCCCATCGACGATGCCGCTTCGCCACCCAGGCTCAGTCTCAAAAAGTTTCCTCCAAATCAGATCGAACTCACATGGGAACCTGAAGCCGACGACACTGTCATGGAACAGGCCGACAGCCTCGCATCGCAATGGACAAGCGTTGGCCGCGTCACTTCTCCTTGTCGGATTACAATTGATCCCTCAGCGCCGGCACGCTTCTTCCGGCTGCGCTACCGAGCCACACCTGCGCCCTGACCGTCAAATCTTACTGGCCGCCCTTGGATTACACCCGTTCCTTCAGCCCGGTGAGATTCCAGAGGCCTGCATGGTTATCTTTCTTGACCTCTCCCAAGCGTGCCCCTAAACCTGCTCCCATGAAACCGATCCTCAGACGATCTTTTCCCGTCAGCCCTGTCGGATTCTCGCTTGTCAATTCCAGACCAGCCCACCGCTTGCTGCTCAGTGCTGCAGCAACCGCAGCCGCATTGCTGCCAACCCTCCTAATCCCTCTCGCCTGCGCCAGCCCACAGAACATGCTCATCGAGTACGGCTGGGATGTGCCCACCCCGGCCCAAATGCAACAGGAACTGGCTACAATGGAAAAGCGCCCGTTCGACGGACTCATTTTCCGCTTGGCCGGCGGCCACAACGCTTTTGCATTGCAACCACTCGAACAATCAAAGTTCGCCGAAGACAAACGTGCCCTGCCCGAGCTCAAGTTCACCCGGTTCACCAACAATTTCGTCCTCGTGTGGGGATCGCCACCGGCCGGGTTCGACTGGTTTGACGACGCCCAGTGGCGGACGATCGAGAACAACGCAAAGCTGCTCCTTGCCGTTGCAAAAGCCGGCCGGCCGCGCGGCATTTGTTTCGACCCTGAACCTTACGACTTCAGCCTCTGGCACTACGCAAAACAGCCAAGAACAAACCAACATTCGTTCGCAGAATATCGCGCCATGGTCCGACAACGCGGCGCTCAGCTCATCCGCGCCTTCGAAAGCCAAATGCCCCAAACAACAATCCTCACCTTCTTCCACGTCAGCATGTTCGATCGGTACGCGCATCTGACCGATACCGCCCTTGCCGAACGACTGCAGAAGGAAAGTTGGGGGCTGATGCTCGATTTCTTCGTCGGCATGCTCGAGGCCGCCGACGATCGCACCCGGTTCATCGATGGAAACGAAAACGCCTATTACTACACCTCACGTGAACAGTACTTCCGCGCTTACCACGCTATCCGGCGGCGCGCCCTGGCATTCATCCCAGCAAACCTGAAAGACAAATACGAGCGCCAGGTGCGTGCAGGCATGGCACTGTATGTGGACCACAACTTCGCTCTCCGCCAGCCAAACCCGGAAAAGTACCTCAGTTACAAAATGACGCCCGAAGAGCGCGCAAAATGGTTCGAGCATAATACCTACTGGGCTCTCTACACCACCGACGAGCTTGTCTGGTGCTACAGCGAAAGAATGAATTGGTGGAAAAACCAGGTCCCGCCCGGCCTCGAAGAGGCAATCATCAGCGCGCGCCGCAAATTCGCCCAAGGCGAACCCCTCGGCTTCGAAATCGAACCTGTAATCGAATCCGCAAAGAAACGTTAACACGGAGCCTCCAGAACATTGTGCAATTCCCGCATCGTCGAGCAAACAGGCCGTGGAACATGCCGCCTTGCACAAACAATCACCACAGGCGCCCGGCCGTCCTCGAGCACCATGGTCTTTGGCCTGTTGTCTCTGTTCCGCAACTTCCTGCCTGTCCCCATCTGATCCATGAGGCGACAGGGTGACAGGCTCGTTGTTCGGGTTTTGCCCTCTGATTCCTAGCTGACCCGCAACTTACCCCTTGTTCCTATCCTCGGATGCCGAAGTCTGTCAAGGGACCCCTCGGATGCCAATACGGGGACAGACACGCTGTTTGGGGCATAGAGACAAAGCGGCGGCAAGCCGCCGCACTCCAAACGCTTCGCGCCTACCAACGCCCACTGCATCCGCGGCAGCGCGTGAGATACCATCGGGATCGGCGGCGAGGGCGAATGGGGCCGTATGGGGACAGACACGTTGTTTGGGCATAAAGACAAAGCGGCAGCAAGCTGCCGCACTCCAAACGCTTCGCGCCTGCCAACGCGCACTGCATCCGCTGAGGCCATATGGGGACAGGCACGGTGTTGTGCATAAGAACAAAGCGGTAGCAAGGTGCCGCACTCCAAGGGTTGAAAGCCCGGACTATCACAGCAATCCCGCCGGGATCGCGCGAACGACTCGGCTTTTCACAAGACGATCTCGCCGGCCCGCGATTATTTCAGCTCGCTGCAGCCTTGAACAAGCTGTCGAGTTCGGCTATGTTTTTCTCAGCGAAAAGCCGATTAACACTCATTGCTTGCCAGTATGCGAACTCATCAAGCCTCGCGCCGATCGGATAGTCATCGGGTGCCCGGATTCACTTTGATCGAACTCCTCGTCGTGATCGCCATCATCGCCATACTTGCCGGTCTCCTACTGCCCGCGCTCTCGAAGGCCAAAGAGAAGGGACAAGGGATCGCCTGCATGAACCACACCAAGCAACTGGCGTTGGCTTGGATCATGTATGCCGACGAGAACAACGACAAACTTGTCATCAACACTACCATCGACCTAACTGAAGCCAGTCGCACCAACAACTGGGTTGCCAACGTGATGGGGTACAGCCCTCAGGAAGACACCAATACAATCTATCTTACACAGGGATTGCTGGCTCCATACGTCGCCAAAGCGACCGGCATCTACCGTTGCCCGGCGGATCGCAGCCTGAGCGGCGCCCTCCCGGATGGCCGGCGTCTGCCGCGCGTCCGCAGCGTCTCCATGAACGCGTTCGTTGGCCCCTATGATAAGTCCAACCAACCAATCATCGCCGGCTGGGCACACTTCTTCCGGATGTCCGATATGCCGAGTCCCACGAAGATATTCGTCCTCCTGGACGAGCATCCAAATTCGATCAACGATGGTTGGTACATCTTTTGCAACAACGGCCCGGACGGGAACCTTTGGAGCGACATGCCCGCAAGCTATCACAACGGGGCGGCGGGGTTCGCATTCGCTGACGGACATTCCGAAATCAAACGATGGCTCTGCGAAGTCACGAAACGCGCCCGATGGTCGTCATGGCCGATTCCGACCGGCCCCGACCGCCGCGACTTCCTTTGGCTCTCAGAACGGGCGACCTTCCGACGCTAACATGGATCTAACCGTTGAACGCATGCGTGTATGCGGGCGTTGAGCGGTGAGACCCGCGGGTGGACTCACGCCGCCGTTGTCAAGCGCACGCAAGACGTTTTTCTTCCGTCAAGAGCCGGACTACGGGATTAGATCGTCACGCCAAATAGAATCGAACGACTCGGACTGAAATGCATCTCAGATTTGTCAATTGCGCGGACTTTCCGGCATGCCATGCCATCCGCAGTTTCCCAACCGCCGACAAAGATGTCCGCGTTCAACCAGCCTCACCACATTCCCCTTCAAACCAGAAACGCTCCAGCGCAACCAGCCATGCAATCCACTCCCATCAGTTCCTGGGCGCAGTGCTTGTTCTGGCCCTGACCCTGCAGTGCAGCCTCGCCGATTCATGTGACCCAATCCGCACTTTCGCCGACGGCAAACGGCCGCTCCGCGAAATCTTCGTGTCGCCGACCGGAAGTGACTCGGCCGGCGATGGCGCGAGAGGCAATCCCTACCGCACAATCTCGCGCGCACTGCAAGGAGTGAGGCCGGGCGATGCCGTTCGGCTCCTCCCCGGTGCACATGCCCCCGGAGTTTTCATATCAAACCTCTCCGGCACATCGAACGCACCGATCTGGCTCGGTGGCGTGCCCGAACTCGAACGGCCTCGGATCGAAGGCGGCAATACTGCGCTACATTTTTCGAAAGTCAGCTACGTGATTGTCGAAAACATCGAGGTTTCCCGCGCGACGGCCAACGGCATCAATTGCGACGACGGCGGAGATTACGCCAACTCCAATGCCACTCATCACGTCCTGTTTCGAAACTTGTTCATTCATGACATCGGCACGGGCGGCAATCAAGACGCGCTCAAGCTTTCCGGGGTGTACGATTACGCCGTGCTGGACTGTGAGTTTGCGCGCATGAGCGCAGGCGGCAGCGGGATTGACCACGTGGGATGTCACCGCGGATTGATAGCCCGTTGCGTCTTCACCGACGCCGGTAGCAATGCCATCCAGTGCAAAGGCGGCAGCGCCGACATCGAGATTCGCTGGAACCGCCTCATCAATGGCGGAACTCGTGCCATCAACCTTGGCGGTTCAACCGGGTTCGAGTTCTTCCGTCCGCCGCTCTCCGTAAATACACCTAACGTCGAAGCGCGCAGCATCCGTGTCATTGCGAACCTGTTTCAGGGCGGTGACACACCGGTTGCGTTCGTTGGTGCTGTTGATTCGCTGGTGGCAAACAACACGATCGTCTCGCCCCGACGTTGGTTGTTGCGCATCCTGCAGGAAACCACATCGAGCGGTGGCTACACTTTTCTGCCCTGCGGACAGAATGAGTTCGTCAACAACCTTGTCTATTTCGATCGTTCCCAAATCAGCACGTACGTTAACATCGGCCCCAACACAGATGCGGCGTCGTTCCGATTCGCGAACAATCTGTGGTACGCTTTCGACCGACCGGAACTTTCGCGGCCGACACTCCCAACGCCGGAAACCAACGGCGTGTATGGATTGGACCCGCTTTTCAAGGCCGCTGGAGCAGGCGATTTTTCTGTCCCCACAAACAGCCCTGCAGCCGGCAAAGGCAGGCGGCTGCCCCGCGTCTGGGCCGATCTTGCCGAGCGCTGCTACGCAAACCCGCCAACGATCGGCGCATTCGAAGCCAACCCGGCACCTGCGGAAAGCGCTGATGCGGCCGGGGACGGCCGCGCTCCCGACGCCGTTGCTGTTTCCAGCGCGTGCAGGAGCGCGGCCATTCTTGGCCGCCCCCAACGCGTGTATGTTCGGTGGTCGGATTCCCTTGATCGAAACGGGTGTAAGATCGGTCGTCGGGTTGATGCGGCCGGGGACGGCCGCGCTCCTGACGCCGTTGCCTTTTCCAGCGCATGCAGGAGCGCGGCCATTCTTGGCCGCCCCCAACCCGTGTATGTTCGGTGTTCGGATTCGCTTGATCGAAACGGGCCGTACGATCGGTCGTCGGATTGATGCGGCCGGGGACGGCAGCGCTCCCGACGCCGTTGCCTTTTCGAGCGCGTGCAGGAGCGCGGGCGAGGGAGACCA
>JAAYVR010000138.1 GCA_012517065.1 Verrucomicrobiota bacterium
CAGAATGTACGGACCAAACTGACAGTGGAACAGGAACAGTTGATGGAAGCACTTAGGTTGCGGATTTGACCCATGGTTTTAGGGGATATGGTCTGGATTTGCAACCGACTGCCTATCAGGTACATCGCATGCCCGCCGAAAATAATTCGTAAACTCGGGCTAGGAGTCTGCGAAACGGGTGCCTTCAACAGATCAAGGAATGTGCCGGGCCGGAAACCTTACCGGAGCGATGGCATGGGTGAATCCGAGCGGTTGGCAGGTGAGATTTCGTGGCGAAACCTCAAGCGGCGGCTTGGTCGGCTTTGCGTTTCAATACTGGCGGAGATTCTCCCCGAACAACCGCTCTGTTGATGGTTACGCCCGTGACGGAATCGTCCCCCGGTATATCGTACATTACGTCCAACATCAGCCGTTCGAGCAGGCCGCGCAATGCTCTTGCGCCAGTCCCCTTCTTGCATGCCTGAGCTGCGAGCTCGCTCAGCGCTTCGGGGCCGATCGTCAACTCGACCCCTTCCATTGCGAACAGCTTTTTGTACTGCTTGACGAGGGCATTTCTGGGTTCGGTGAGGATTCGCACCAACTGCTCTTCGGTAAGCTCATCGAGAACCGTGACCATTGGCAATCTGCCGACAAACTCGGGGATGAACCCGTAGCTGACGAGGTCTTCAGGCTCGACCATTTTCAATACCTCGCGTTCCGAGCAGTTGTGTGCGCGCACACACTGGTCAACTGCTCCGAACCCCATAACACGGTTGCCCAATCGACGGTGAATGATCTTGTCAAGGCCTACGAAAGCGCCTCCGCATATGAAAAGAATGTTGGTCGTGTCAACCCGGATGTACTCCTGTTGGGGATGCTTTCGTCCGCCCTGAGGGGGAACATTGCAGATGGTGCCCTCAAGAATCTTCAAAAGCGCCTGTTGGACGCCCTCGCCGGAAACGTCGCGCGTGATCGATACGTTCTCGGTTTTGCGGGCTATCTTGTCGATCTCATCGATATATACGATTCCGAGCTGCGCGCGTGGCACGTCGAAATCGGCATTCTGCAGCAATCGGAGGATTATGTTTTCGACGTCTTCGCCCACGTAGCCTGCTTCGGTGAGGGTGGTGGCGTCGGCGATGGCGAACGGCACTTCCAACGCCTTTGCAAGCGTGCGTGCGAGAAGTGTCTTGCCTGAACCCGTCGGGCCTATCAGAAGAATGTTGCTTTTTTCGATTTCGACGTCTGACTCGGGTGCCTTGTCAGCCTCGTGTTTTGAACTGGCCTGTATGCGCTTGTAGTGGTTGTGGACTGCGACCGCCAGGGTCTTTTTCGCGTGCTCCTGGCCGATACAGTATTCGTCCAGCAACCGTTTGATCTCTGAAGGACGCGGAACATCACGGAGGCGAAGATTCTTGCGTGCCAGAACTTTCTCCTCCTTGTCCAGAACGCTTTTGCAGGTCTCGACACAAATGTCGCAGATGTAAACTCCCGGGCCCTGAATGAGCGTGCGGACTTCCGAATGTGATCTCCCGCAGAAACTACAAAGGGTGAGATGGGTTGCTCTTGCCATTGGACAATATGATGACGGGTTCTTTGGGCCTGCCGGGTTGTTCAACCTGCCGCAAGGTGCGTGGCCGCGGCGGCCATGACCTGGCCGGGTATCTCTTTTCGCGATTTCACCACTTCGTCCACGATCCCGTAGGCCTTGGCTTCTTCGGCTGACATGAATCTGTCGCGGTCGGTGTCACGTGCGACATTTTCGACGCTTTGATTGCAATGGAACGCGAGGATTTCGTTAAGCCTGTCTTTCAAACGGAGGATTTCCTTGGCTTGGATGCTGATGTCGGTTGCTGCGCCTTGGACGCCGCCCCATGGCTGGTGGATCATGATGCGCGCATTCGGCAGGGCGAACCGTTTGCCTTTGGTGCCTGCGGCCAGCAACACAGCTCCCATGCTTGCAGCCTGGCCAATGCAATAAGTGTTCACGTCGCAAGTCAGGAACTGCATCGTATCGTAAATCGCAAGCCCCGCTGTCACACTGCCGCCGGGTGAGTTGATGTAGAGGTGAATGTCCTTCTTCGGGTCATTCATCTGAAGGAAGAGCAATTGGGCAATGATCACGTTCGAAACCATGTCATCGACGGGTGTGCCCAGAAAAACAATGCGATCAACGAGCAGGCGCGAATAAATGTCGTAGCCACGTTCGCCACGGCCGGTCTGCTCGACCACCATTGGAATCAAAAAATCATTCATGACCAATCGTTCTCAGAATGCCTCAACGTAACGGACAATCTCCCAAGCGTCAAGTTGCACAGCGTGGTGCGGTCTTGCGCGCCACCAACCGCTCAGTTTGCGCCGTCTGGAACGGGAAATCCGCGATCCCGCATCAGCGCTGCGATGCCGGCGTCACGCCCACGGAACGCCCGATACGCTTCGGCAGGGTCAATTGTGTTGCCCTTCGAGAGGATATGCTGTTTGAACTTGTTTGCGACAGTTTTATCGTAAAAGCCGGCTGCTTCCTTGAAAGCTTCAGCGGCATCCGCCGTGAGTGTGTCGGCCCAAAGATAGCTGTAGTACCCGGCCGAGTACCCTTCGTCGGCGAACACGTGGGCAAAGTGTGGAAGGCGGTGCCGCATGACGATTTCCGAGGGCATGCCGAGCTTTGCGAGCTCTTCGCGCTCGAAAGCGGCAGGATCGATTGTTTGCTCGCCAGCCAGATGGATTTTCATGTCAATCAGAGCGCTGGCGAGAAACTCGGTCGTGGCGAAACCCTGATTGAACTTTGCGGCTTTGTCGATGCGTTCAATCAGCGCCGGAGGCATTGGCTGGCCGGTCTTGTAATGCAGCGCAAATCTGTTCAGCACCTCGGGTGTCGATAACCAGCGTTCGTTGATTTGCGATGGCAGTTCAACGTAGTCGCGCGGCACACTCGTTCCCGAGAGCGAAGGATAATTCACGTCCGAGCTCAACCCGTGCAACGCATGGCCGAACTCGTGAAACAGTGTCTTCGCGTCGTCCCAGGAAACCAACACAGGTTCGCCCGGCGCACTTTTCATGAAGTTCGAGTTGTTTGAAATGAGCGGGGTGATTTCGCGCTCGAACTTTTCCTGGTTGCGGTAGGCATTCATCCATGCGCCTGATCTCTTGCCCGGGCGCGCGTATGGGTCGAAATAGAACAACGCCACATGGCGGTCGTTAGCGTCTTTGACCTCCCACACATTTACATCGGGGTGGCAGACCGGAACACCTGTCACGGGCGCGAACTTGAATCCGTAAATCTGGCCTGCCGCCCAGAACATTGCTTCGCGGAGTTTGTCGAGTTGCAGGTAAGGCTTGATTTCGTTTTCGTCGAGGTCGTATTTGGCTTTCCGGACCTTTTCCGCGTAGTAGCGGTAATCCCAAGGTTCGATTTTGATGTTCGCGCCCTCGGCATCTGCTATCCGCTGCATGTCGGCGACCTCTTCTCGCACGCGTGCGATTGCCGGTTTCCAAACGGCCTGCATGAGTTCCATGGCGCGGTCGGGTGTTTTGGCCATTTGATTTTCAAGGCGCCAATGCGCGTGGGTTGGGTAACCGAGTAGCTTGGCGCGCTCGGCCCTTAGTTTGAGAATCTCGGTAATTATTGGCTTGTTGTCGCGAGGGCCGGGATGATCTCCACGGCTGACGAACTGGCGCCACACCTGCTCACGGAGGGCCCGCCGTGTTGAATAGGTGAGAAACTGTTCCACACTCGACCTTGTGTTGGCGATCACCCATTTGCCTTCTTGGCCGCGGCTCTTGGCTTCGGCGGCGGCAGCGGCTCGGAAAGACTCAGGCAATCCTTCGAGGTCTTTGGAGTCGGAAATCACCGTTGCGTATTCTTCTTCATCGGCAAGGAGGTTTTGACTGAAAGTCGTGTACAAGGTTGCCAGTCGCTGGTTGATCTCGGCAACGCGCGCTTTGCCAGCGGGGTCGAGCTTTGCGCCTGCACGGACGAAGTTGGTGTAGTGGAACCACACCAGCCGCTGTTGTTCAGGCGTGAGTTTTGATTTGTCTGGCGACTGGTAGATGGCCTCGATGCGCCGGAACAGTTTCTCGTTTTGGAACACCTCGTCCCGGAGCGCGGCGAGTTTGGGCTCCATCAACTGCTCGACCTGTCGAAACTCCGCCGTGCTCATTGTCGAGCTCCACACGTCGTAAACGGTTTTCACCCGATCGAGCATGCGCCCGCTGCGTTCGAGTTCGGCGATTGTATTCTCGAAGGTGGGCGAAGCAGGGTTTTCTGCAATGGCTCGTATCTCGGCCCGGTAAGCTTCGATGGCCACATCAAACGCCGGTTTGAACTGATCGACCTGAACCTGATCGAATGGCGGTACGCCTCCGAATGGTCCATCCCATCGAGCCAACAAAGGTGTACTGTCGGCAGCAACCAACCCTTGCCCCGACGCCAGTGTGATAACCAGAGCAGATGCGCACATCAGGTTTTTCATGAATAAAGCGGACGGACCTTGTGGGTCCCTTGAATAACCATGTTGCTAATGTTCACAAGTCCTGTGTCAAAGGCCGGACAGGAGCACAACCACACCGTGCTCACCGGCTAACCATTTGAGCGGATAGGTTATTGTACTTGAGACTTTAGTCAAACACTCGAATTCTCAGCTTCCAATCCATGAACGACAAAGAGGCGACAGGGGACAGGAAACAGGGGCAGGAGACAGGAGACAGTAGTTCTGAAATCAATCCCCCCCTTTCAGGGCGCCAATAGTGCTGTGGCGTTTCGGTCAACTTGCCCATGAGCTGATGTATTTGAACCGACACCGTCACTCGCAACTTCAGGCTTGCCTTGCGGCAGTTAGGTCCAAATCCTCAACGCATGACAGACACGGACCGGCTGGCTGAGCTTTTTCGGATGCAACGCGCGCTCAACGAGCGCATCGGCGTGCACACTGAGAGAATGTCCACAGAAGAGCGAATCAAATGGACTCTCAACTACTGTCGGGCTATGAGCCAGGAAATCGCCGAGCTCACCGACAGCGTCCCGTGGAAGTGGTGGGCAAAGTACCAGAAGTTTGATGAGCAGAATGCGCGGGTTGAAGTCGTGGATTTGTTTCATTTCCTGATCAGCCTTGCGCAGGTGCTCGGTATGAGCGCCGATGACGTGTTCCGGGCATACGTCGAAAAGAACAAGGTCAACCTGCAGCGCCAGGAAACAGGTTATGCAGTCAAAGACGAAAACGACTCGCGGCACATCTGAGAAAGATTCAAAAACAGGCCGGCCCGCCGTTCCAATATCAGCTCAACCCGAAGCCAAGAGCATTGCCGTTCCGACCGGGTCTGAACCCGGGCAACAGCTAACTTGTTCTTCCAATCCGCTGGCGCGCCCAAAGCATGTGACGGGCCCCGGCATTGCGCCTCCGCAATGGCGCTGCATTGTGCGTGAAGTGCTGATCACAGAAACACAGTTGCGCAGGCGCGTTGCCGAACTCGCCCGCGCAATAACACGCGATTACGTCGGCAAAGACCTTGTTGTCGTGGCGGTGCTTACGGGGACGGTGATGTTTCTTGCGGACCTTTTGAGACATCTGCAACTGCCGCTGCGGCTGGATTTTGTCGGCGTGTCAAGCTACCGCGAAGGCACAAAACCTGGACGACTTATCCATACCAAAACATTGCGCGTTGATATCAAAGATCGCGACGTGTTACTTGTGGACGACATACTGGACACGGGCAACACACTGGCGGTTGTGCAGGACCAGCTTCGCCGCCTGCGCCCGAGATCGTTGCGAACTTGTGTTTTGTTGGACAAACCTGCGAGGCGCGCCCGCGCAGTCAAAGTTGATTACGTGGGTTTCGTTATCCCGAATGTTTTTGTTGTGGGTTACGGGCTTGATTACAACGAGCAACATCGGAATCTCCCGTTCATCGGCGTCTTGAGAACATAGCAAGACTCCGCCACAGACCGACAAGACGTGCGGTGCCGTAACGCCGAACTGGTGCCCGCTGTTCTCGGGACCTTGCTCGCCCCGGCCTATCTGGACAACAGCTCGAACGTGTAGCAAATCCGCCAGCTTGAGAATGCCTTCTTTTCGTGGTGGCGTGAGCGCCGTTGGCGCTCACCAAATACCGTGTCTGTCCCTCTATTTGCTCCGCCCGCGCCAAACCCCGCCAACGGCACTCCCCGGTCCTCGGAAACTTCAAATATGACGCCGTAATGCCTGCCCAGCCCAGCCCAACCCAGCCACCACAATATCGTGTCTGTCACTCTATTTGTTCCGGCCACACAAAACCCCCGCCAACCCCTCGCAACAGTCCTCGGAAACTTCACTTCTGACGCGACAATGCCTGTTCAGCCGGCATGAACGCCCCTTCCACTGCGTATCTCACCCTGATCACCAAGCCCACCAAGCCGGCAATGACATCACG
>JAAYVR010000139.1 GCA_012517065.1 Verrucomicrobiota bacterium
ACCGGAAGAACCGTGTGCGGGAAAACCGCTCGCACGGGTCTGTGGGGGAGCCGGTGGGAGACCACCGGCTCTACCCGGATCGCGTCATTCGATCTCGCAGCTGATCCCAATGGTTTCTCACGCCCTGCCGCGGATGCAGTGGGCGTTGGTAGGCGCGAAGCGTTTGGAGTGCGGCAGCTTGCTGCCGCTTTGTCTTATGCGCAAACAACGTGCCTGGAACCAGATCGGCATGACTTGGAAAACAACGTGTCTGTCCCCATATCGCGTGGGCAGGGGTTCTGCCCAAGCTTACCCAGCAGCGGATTGGAACCAGGGACAATCGGCGCGCCATGCTACAACGGGGGGGTGAAACCCAAACAAAGTGTCTGTCCCTCTATTTGCGTCCTTTTGGGGCGGGCGTGGGTGGGGGGAGATTCACCGATGCCTTCACTCGGATGAGGTTTCCGGGCTAACGGATCACGCGTTTGGCGCCGCACCAGCGCGCTGCGTACCATGATTCGCGGAGCGAGGTAATTGTCACGCCGCGGCGAACGCTCGCATGCGCGAACTCATCGCCGCCAAGGCTTATGCCGACGTGAACAATGCCCTTGCCAGATTCACTGAAGAACACGAGGTCGCCGGGTTGAAGAGCGGTTCTCGGGACACTCACACCGACACTGAACTGGGTTTCAGCGGTGCGGGGCAGCTCGATTCCCGCAACGGTGCGGTAGATTTCCCGGGTGAACCCGGAACAGTCGATACCGCGTCTGTCGGTCCCGCCATATTTGTAGGGCGTGCCCAGCCACGGCTGGACCGCAGCCCGCCATGCGGCGGGGTTTATTGGACGGCGGGTTGGATAAGTGGGCGGCGGAAGACGTCGGCCGACCGGGGTTGGGCTGCGGACGGGCTGGACGGTTCCGCAACCGGCGATGAGCGCACAAAACAAGAACCAGACCGCCAACTTGGCTTTCCAGAAGACTGACCGGCCATGGGCGGGTTGCGGTTTGTCTATTTCGGCGGGCGATACTCTTGTTTGGCGCGGGGCAACCATTTTTGCAGGTCGGCGATCCGCTGATCATCGAGTGGATGAGTTCTCAAGAACCACGGCGTGTTGCCGCCCATCCGTTTGTTGTACTCGGCAAAGCGCTTCCAAAACCCGACTGCGGCTTCTGGGTCGTATCCTGCACGGGCCATATAAATGAGTCCGATCTCGTCTGCACGTGACTCCTGGGTTCGGCTGTGGGGCAAGGTGATGCCAACCTGTGTTCCAATGCCATAGATACTGTTGAACACGGCCTGAGTTTGGCTGCCTTTTGTGCCGAGGTACGAACTGACGACGTTGCCGCCGGTCTCGATCAGCATGGCCTGACTGACACGTTCGGCTCCGTGGTGAGCTGCTGCATGGGCGACCTCGTGGCCAATCACTGTGGCAAGCCCGGCTTCGTCCTGTGTGATGGGCAGAATCCCGGTGTACACTCCCACTTTGCCTCCGGGAAGACAGAACGCGTTTGCCTCCTTGCTTTCAAAAACCACGAATTCCCAACTGGCGCCTGGGAGGTCGGCGACGGCGGCAATGCGTTTGCCGACTTTCTGGACGAGCGCGTTTGCAGCGGGGTCGCGGCTGATGGGCACTTCACGTTTCATTTGCTCGAACGCAGTCAGACCCAACTGCATTTCTTGGGACGGGCTGAGCAATATGAGCTGCTTTCGGCCCGTAACCGGTTCGGTTGCGCACCCGACGAGCAGCAAAATTGTTCCGAGTATCAGAAGGCAAGCTTTAATCGTATGGAAATTCCCTGCACGCATACGGGTAATCAACCACAGAATGGGTTTTCACTCAAGCCACAACTTGAACGCAAAAACGATGATTCGCCTTGGCGGCATCGAGGATCAATATTCTAATCGGTGGAAACAGATCGGTGTGGCGACCCCGTCGGCCGGGAAAAGAGGTTTGAGCTGGCAGCTCGAGCTGCCGGACACAATGTGCCGCCAAAGCCCGGCAAATCGGGTCGGCTCCGAAAAATTGCACGAGAACGTCGCAGGAGAATTGCATGAAGATCGACCTCGCATACGGTTCGGGCAGGCTGCAAATAGACCTTCCGGATGACCAGACAACTGTGATTGTGCCGGCGCATCAGCCCGGGTTAATTGACGAACACGGGACGGTTATTGCTGCGCTCGAACGACCGATCGAGTCCGAGCCATTGCGGGCGATCGCAGCAAACAAGAGGCGCATTTGCATTGTGTTCACCGACATAACGCGTGCAACACCAAACGACCGACTGATTCCGTGGCTGCTGGATTACTTGGGTGAATCGTTGGCGGACCGGATCACCTTGCTCAACGCCACTGGCACGCATCGGCCCAACACCCGCGACGAATTCGAACGCATGCTCACGCCTGAAGTGGTCAGACGTTACCGTGTGGTGAATCACGATTGCCACGACCGGGCGGAGCTTGTCGAGGTCGGGCGTATGGCTGATGGGACTCCGGCATTGATAAACCGGCATCTGCGCGAGGCTGATTTGCGGATAGTGACAGGGTTTATCGAGCCGCATTTCTTCGCCGGGTTCAGCGGCGGTCCGAAAGGGATCATTCCGGGCTGTGCGGGGCTTGAGACTGTGATGAGCAATCACTCTGCGCGAAACCTTTGCCATGCCAACGCAACATTTGGCGTCACGGAAGGAAATCCGCTCTGGGAGGAAATCCGCGACATTGCGTTGCGGTTGGGGCCGTCTTTTGTTCTGAATGTGGCGCTCAACGACGCGCGGCAGATTGCCGGTGTTTTTGCTGGGGACATGATAAATGCGCACAAGGCTGGCACCGAGTTTGTGCGTCGTTCCGCGATGCAGCCGGTAAAGTGCGAGTTTGACGTGGTGGTTACAACCAACAGCGGCTATCCGCTTGATCTCAACCTGTACCAGGGCGTGAAAGGCATGACAGCCGGTGCCCGGATATTGCGGCGTGGCGGGCTGTTGATATTGGCATGTGAGTGCCGCGAAGGAATCCCGAACGACAGCCCTTACCATCAGTTGCTCCGGCGGTTCCCCGACACTGAATCGATGTTGTCGGGCCTTGCAGCGCCGGGTTTTTCATACGCGGAGCAATGGGAAGCCTATTTACACGCGCGCGCGCAACATCAAGGCAGAGTGATGCTTTACACTTCGATGCCGGATGCCCTTGTGCGGGAGGCGCACCTCGAACCTTGCCATGACATTTCGGCGGCTGTGCGCGCTGAGCTGGCGCGATTGGGCGGGCGCGGTCGTGTGGCGGTTCTACCTCAGGGGCCGCTTACGATTCCGTATTTGGCGGCGGGCTAACCCGGAAATCTCGCCGCTCACCACCTCGGATTTGCCCGTGCATTCACTCGGGTGAGATTTCCGGGGCCCGCATATTCCTTGGTTGCTTGAAGACACCCGTTTCGCAGACTGCTCAGGGTATGAAATATGCGGGCTAAAGTCTGCGCTGCGAACCGCGTTACATTTGTGTATTTGGGGAATTCTTGGCAGGGCTTCGTGTCGGGCTGGCGATGCGTTCAACGGATTCAACTGTGCGATTGCCGGGCCAATCGTTCGACGCCAGCCACCAGGGCCTCGAGCGTATGAGGTCGCGCTTCCAAATCAGCTTTCAGCGAGAGTGCTGCGAGAGCTTTTGTTGTTTCTGGTCCGATCGAGGCCAGTTTCAATCCGGGGAACCTACGTTTGAGTTCGGGCAGGTTGAACTTGCAATGGCACTGTTCGACTGTTGATCCGCTTGTGAAAGTGATCCAGTCGGCTCCATGCTCGCTCAATTGAGCTGCTGCGCCACTGACGTCTTCGGTTTCAGCCACGGTGCGGTAGCAGGCGATGTCGTCCACGATTGCACCTTTGTCTTCGAGCAGGGCGGGCAATTCCGGGGTGGCCACTTCTGCGCGGGGCAGAAGAATGCGGAGGTTTTCCAAGCTGCCCATTTCGGCGAGTTCATGGGCTATGGCGGCGGCGGTGTGGTGTTTGGGGACCAAATCTACCTTCAAATGCAATGCCTTGAGTCGCGCCGCTGTGGAGGGACCGACGGCTGCGATTCGGACGCCGCCGAGGTCTCGCAAATCTTCGAAAACACGGAAGAAATGTTCGAAGAACGCCGTTACGCCGTTGACGCTTGTGAAAACGATCCAGTCGTAGCATCCCAGTCCTGCCAATGCTTCGGCGAGAGGCTTAGGTTGTGTGGGCGGCTCGATTCTGATGCAAGGGACTTCGAGCACTTCGGCGCCGCGTTCGGTTAAGAGTTTGGTTAAATCACCGGCCTGGTCCCTTGCTCTGGTGACAGCGATGCGTTGGCCTGCAAGCGGCAGTTTCTCTGCCCAGTTTAGGTTCGACCGGAGCGATACGACGTCACCGATGACAACAACGCTTGCTGTTTTCATGGCTGCAACGGCGGCCTGGCTGGGAAGCTCGCGCAGGGGCGCGGAAACGCTTTGGGGATTTCCGCTGCTGGTCGGCCGAACGAGCGCAACTGGTGTGTCAGGGTTTAACCCGGCTGAAACAAGTCGGTTCGCCAGACGGTCAATGTCATCAAACCTGCCAATCACCAGTCGTGTTCCGGCGGCACGACAAAGCCAGTCCCAGTCAAGATTTCCCTCCAAGTCCGATCCTGTTGTGGCCAGGATCGAGAAACCTGTTTTTGACTCGGGATGCAGAAGGGGGATACCGATTCGGGCGGGAGCGGCAAGGGCAAATGACAATCCGGGCACAACTTCGAAACGGATGCCTGCGCGTGCGACCAGTGAAATTTCGGTTGTTGCGGCCGGGTCAAAAAACGGGTCTCCTGACACGAGGCGGGCGGTGTTCTTGCCTTCTTTGGCTTTACTAACCAAAAGGTGGGCAACGTCTTCGGGACTTGATTTGGAATCCTTTCCAAGCACGATTCGCTCGGCGTTTTGCTGGGCGAGCGGCACGATTTCGGGCGTGGTTGGGATTTCATAGACAAGAACTTCGGCTTTGCGGACCGATTCAGCCGCGCGCAAAGTCATCAAGCCGGGGTCGCCCGGGCCGATTCCCACAAAATATACCGTTCCGAATTTGCTCATCGGGCTGACGATAAAGCCAATCGGTTTGAAACGCAATGTGTGGCTGGCAACGCTGGGCATTGCGGGCCGGGTTCATTCAGCATTTGCATTTGCGGCTTTGGGAAGGAGCACTGCAAACTAAAAAAAAAGTTGCTGCGGATTCTTGTTGACAAAGAACGCAGACCCGATACATTTTCACCGGCTTTGATTCGGGTGGCGGCACGTTTCTTCAGCGGGGTTCCCCACCCCCACCTCCTTGGCGTCTGCTGCCCGAATCGCCTGAGGGCATTTGTTCTTTGAATTGTAGTTTTGGTGGGGCTGTATGGTCCGAGTGCCGGTACGTTTCTTCTGCGGGTTCCCCACCCCCTCCTCCTTGGCGTCCGGTGCTCGGGCCGCTTTTTTTGTGGCGTCTGCAATGTATCGCTTGCGGAACGCGTGGGCGGGCGGGCTTGATAGAGCCCGGTCGGTGGTTCAAGACGCGTGAGCTTTCAATAGTTCTATGGGGAGCTGATTATGGGGAGCTGATACGATAGAATCGGCATTGGCCCGGGCCCGTGGAAATTTCTCCGTACTCGCCTCCTTTGAGACCGGTGGCCAGTGGCGAATATGGCCCGTCAATTCGTTCTGCGGCCCAGATTGTATATGTGGCGGTCTCGACGTTTTCCCAGCTAAGCCGCAGGTTTCCGTCAGCCTGGAATACAACTCGGAAGCCCTGAATCTGGTTTGCCTGTGTCTGTTCATTCCATTTCTTTCCGTCGGGTTGGAGGCCGGGTGAGGCAGGGGTTTGCGCGACAGTTGCGTGCGGGACAAAAGGTCCGCTTGCATCCGGCCATCGTGTCATGGACGCGTCGGGTGCAACCATTTTTGCAGTATAGACGATGCGGCAGACCAAATTGCTTTCTGCGTTGCGGACGAGGATGGTGTCACCGGTGTTGTTGAGCGAAAGACCTGAATTGAGATTCGCTGGGATGGATGGCACATCGAGCGTGGGCGGGTATTCGGATGTGGGACCTCCGTAGATGACGATTGCCCCGTGTGGTGAGACGACGAACGAATCAGCGAAACGATGTCTTACCTGAGCGCTGTCGGAGATTGTCCAGCCGTGCAGGTCGATTTCGGTGCCCGACAGGTTTACCAGCTCGATGAACTCATCCTGTTGTGTAGGGTTTGGCGCAGGCGGGTCACGACGGAGTGGGTTGAAAAGCGGTGATTCGGCCGAGGACGTGGGGTTTGCAAGATACTCGGTCAGGACAACATTTCGTTCTTCGTGGGTTGGCACATAGACTTTCCAAACAACCGTGTTTGTTGCCAACTCGTTGTGCGCTGAAAGGCGAATCGAGAACAGCTGGCCCGAGTTGTTCTCAGATGGACTGAACCTGAGTGTGCCTGCAAGCGTGGCGCCGACCGGCGGATTCAGGAGCCACGAAATGCCTTGTGTTGGCGGATCGCATCCCACCATGGCGGAGACCGGAGAACCTTCGGAATCCGAGATGAAGACATGTGCGGTGAGGATTTCGCCCGGCTGGAGTGCGAATTCGGAGTAAGTGTTAGTGGGGGCGTCTCCTGGGCGGAGCAGGTTTTCAAGGACGTTTGTGAACTGGATCGTTGGAGGATTGATTACCCTTAGTGAAGCCGGCGCGCTGGTGACTGAACCAATCCGATTGCTGACGACGACGCGGTAGATGCCCTCGTTTGTTTTGCCGACACATGGAATCTCGAGTGTGCTGTTCGTCCCGCCAAGTATCATCGAGTCTCCAAACCACCATTGATAGTAAAGAGGCTCGGAACCCGATGCAGTCACAGAAAAGACAGCCTCTGCGCCTGCGGGAATGGCGAGGTCAGCGGGTTGTTCGAGGATGACAGGCGGTTCGAGGGGCGCGCCGATGATCGAGCCAGTGATTGTCACGCGATCGAAGCGCCACGTGCCGGCGCTGCTGTAGGCTGAGTCCGGTTTGGCAGGCGCGTAGGAGTCGTTTTCATAGAAATCGGAGACAATCCGGAAGGCAAAGAGCGGGTTGTTCGACAGGTCGGGATAGTTGGTGAGGTCGATGGTTACTTTATTGGTCCAACCTTCGCCGGGTGCGTCGAATACGAGCGCATCGGAAAAGGTCTCGCCATCGGCGGACATCTGAAAGACGGCACGGCGGCTGGCTGTGCTGCTGAAGCGTTGGTCCCACCAGACAACAATGTTTTCGTATCCGGTTGTGTCCACGGCGAATTGAACGCCTGCGGTTCGGGCGGCTTTGCCCTGAGCTGGAAAACCTGCGATGCTCAAGGCGCGGTTGGATGTGCTGCCTGAATCGCCGGCCGATCCTGTGGCAAATGTGCTTGTGACATTTCCGAGCAGCGTCGCAGTGCCCTGTCCGAGCGAAGGATCGAGCGATTCGGCGTTGAAGTTCCACTGAGCGATTACGGTTTGGCTCAGGACATTCGATGTCCTCAGGGCTATCGCCACGATTATGGTGAGGGCGGCTTTTCTCATGTTTACCTCCATTGATATGCAGGCAGGTCAGAGCTGCAGAATAACGCACCAGGTGTTGTTGGCGCGCGAATACAGATTTCGCGTCTGCTGCGTGTCAGCGCAACAACCCGCACAAGGTGGTTTTTCTCGATGCAGCCCACCTCCTAATTCCTTCAGCGTTGGTAAGACAGATACAGCAGGAGTGGCCGGATGTCAAATCGACGCGGCCCCGTTCGCCGGATTATCACCAAGAAATCAATATGGGGACAGACACGTAGTTTGCGGATCCCCAGCAGGCCGACGTTTTCAACCACGAAATAGTCGAAATACGCGAAAGGGAATGTAATAGGACGGGCTTTCAGCCCTTGGATGGTGGAAGGGAATGTGGGGGCTCTTCGTGGGGCTGCGCCCCACGCTGGTATAAGACCGCGCCTTTGGCGCTTTGGTGGCTGCTCCGGCCACCGGTCTGGGGTGAATCCCAAGTCGCCGTCGGATTTGCGTGATTCAGACGAGTCGCAAGATCGGGTGTCGGGTTGATGCGGCCGGGGACGGCCGCGCTCCTGGGGCCGTTGTTGTTTCCAACGCCCTGCGGGAGCGCGGGCATTCTTGCCCGCACCCAGCCGGTGAGAGTTCGGGCGCCGGGTTTGCGTGAACGAAACGGGTGTAAATCGGGTGTCGGGTTGATGCGGCCGAGGACGGCCGCGCTCCCGGAAATCAATATGGGGACAGACACGTAGTTTGCAGATCCCCAGCCGGCCAACGTTTTCAAGCACGAAAAAGTCGAAATACGCGAAAGGGAATGTAATAGGACGGGCTTTCAGCCCTTGGATTGAGGAAGGTGATGTGCGTGCCCTTCGTGGGGCTACGCCCCACGCTGGTATGAGGCCGCGCCGTTGGCGCTTTGGTGGCTGCTCCGGCCACCGGTCTGGGGTGAATCCCAAGTCGCCGTCGGATTTGCGTGATTTAGACGAGTCGCGAGATCGGGTGTCGGGTTGATGCGGCCGGGGACGGCCGCGCTCCCGACCGTCGGTCTTTCCTCCAACGAGTTGGCAGGAGCGCGGGCATTCTTGGCCGCCCCCCGCCCGTCGAAGTTTGGGCGCCGGGTTTGCGTGAACGAAGCGGGTGTAGGATCGGTCGTCGGGATGATGCGGCCGGCGACAGCCGCGCTCCTGGCGCCGTTGCCTTTTCCAGCGCGTGCAGGAGCGCGGGCATTCTTGCCCGCACCCAGCCGGTGCATGTTC
>JAAYVR010000140.1 GCA_012517065.1 Verrucomicrobiota bacterium
CACCCGGACCAGTATGTGAAAATGATTGCTCATCACACAGTGGCTCACCAGCTCGATACCGCAGAACCTGCACAGCCGCTTGATCAATCCCTCAAGCTTGTATTTGCACAGTTGATCCAGCAGATGCTCCTTGCCGACGATTCTGGACATGCAGTGATAGACGACGGTTTTACCCTGAAGTTTGATTCTGGGCAGTCTCATTACAACCTCCTTGATTTGTATTGTTGTTCTCCTTGCAACAGGGCGACAGGCACGCAGCCGTGCCTCCCATTGGCCGACTGGTTGGGCAGGTCCGGGGCAGAACCCCGGGCGCCCAAATACCGTGTCTGTCCCTCTATTTGGGGGTAAAATCGCACAACACGCTCCGGAAGTCAAACGGGGCAAGGGTGTTGTGGCGAGGCTTCGTGGTAAAGTGGGGCGCATTATCGGGGCAGTTTGTCCCCGTTGCGCCACGACTGACAGAAAGACCCGAAAACAACAGCAATCCACGCCGGAGATTATGGTGCGGCGTCACAACGGGACCAGAGCCAATGAAAAATCAGGAAGAAGATGTTCTCTGGCGAAGTTCAGGAAGAAGCGTCAGCTCGGACCAAATGCATTCTCGAGCCGACGGGTTTCCTGCAATCTCGTGCCGCCGCTTACAGCCCCTTTCCGGAAGGATAATCCTCAGCCCGAGATTTGAATGTGCACGCGGACCATCCGCGATCACGACATTAGGTTCCCGCGACGCCGAAGGACCACTAACAGGAATCAATCCAAACATCAACCCAACCCCATGCGCGTTGCCGGGAATGTTCGCCTCAATCAAGACGTTCAGCCATCATCGCACTACTCTGGCCTTGCCCTCCCAAATGCTCCAAATCTGCCCCTCGTCCAATGGCTGCGCGTAATCAGTGATCATCGTCACCGCAAGCGCGCCGCTTGCCCACCCGAATTGAATCCACTTCTCCGGTTCCCATTTACGAAGAATCCCGTACAACAGGCCGCCCACAAAAGCGTCCCCGCCGCCTATTCGGTCCAGCACAGTAATGCTCCGCGGCTCGACAATATGCCATTCCCCGCCAGCCCACATGATTGCACCCCACAAATGATGGTTCGCATCCACAACCTCACGCAGCGTGGTCGCAAACACAGATGCGTTCGAGTAAACCTCACGCGTGCGGACAATCATCTCCTTGAAATCCGCAATCTTGGACGCAAGTTTTTCGCCTCCCGCCTCCGGGCCTTTAACACCAAGGCAAAGTTGAAAATCTTCTTCATTCCCAACCAACACATCAGCAATGCTGGCAATCTCGGAGAAAATTCCGCACAACTCTTTCTCACGGCCCTTCCAGAACGATGCGCGGTAATTCAAATCAAATGAAATCCTCGTTCCGTGCTTCTTCGCCGCTCGTGCTAGCTCGATGCAAAACCGTCCTGTCTCGGGCGACAACGCGCCGATCAGCCCGGACACATGCAGCATCTGTGCACCATCAGTTGCAAATATCCTATCCAGATCAAAATCTTTCACGTTCAATGTGCGTCCCACCTCCCCCGCACGATCGTTCCACACCCGCGGCCCCCGCGGACCGTACCCTGTGTCCGCAATGTTAAACTGGTGCCGATACCCCCACGGCCCGCCTTGCGGAACTTCGGGCCCTTCGAAATCCATGCCACGACTCCGAAGGTTGTCTTTGATAAGCTGCGCGATCGGGCTCCCCTTGACAAAGGTCGTCAATACCTTCACCGGCAATCCAAGAAACGACGCTATGCTCGCCACGTTTGTCTCGGCGCTGGTGACATGCATAACGAATGTGCCTCCGCAATGCACCGGCTGCCCCGCAACTGGCGTGAGCCGAACGCCCATGCTCGTCGGCACAACAAGCGCGTACTTGCAATTGTCTCGTAACGAAATCTTCATGGCCTTCACCTCTACCACAGCTCCGTTCCACCGCAACCAAATAAGCAATCCAACGGCACCCACGTACGCACCCACTTACGCACATCCATCGGCTTGTGTCGGTCTTGGACGTGCCTGCGTGGCAGCTCGGATGCCCTGAACGAATTCGTTTGCGACAGACCTTTCTGCCATAAACTGTGCCGCTGCGGACCACCCACATTGCAGCTCTGAAATCTCACCGGGATGATGCTCTGCGTGTTTTGGGCTGGTCAGGCGGTGAGTTTTCCGGGTTGGCAAGGCGAGCCAAGAACCACGATTGGTAAGTGCCGGCCTGGCATCATGGCACCGCATCCATGATCGGTTCGTGAGGAACTTCGCTAATCACTCACGCAGTTCAATGCCACCTGCGCACGGTCCCCGGCCAAATTCGTAATCCTCGCTTGACCTCGCAACCGGTTCCCATACACCACCGCTGCGTCCACGCCGGACTCAATCACCATTTGCACCTTGCCACGCTCGGCAAAATCGCATGCTGTCACAGTTAACCCTCCACGCTTGGCGTGAATGCACGGTGCGTCTGAGGTCTGTCTCCCCCAGCCAACAAAGTGACAACCATTAAACGTCGTGTGACCGCGCCCCGCTAACACAGCATGACTGTTCGTGGTCGGAATGCCCCAGAAACCGCACGCGGTAAACTTGACCGGCCCGCGATTGCTCTCCAACACCTCGATGCCAGCCATGAATTGCCCGTTAACAAACGAAACACCAGCGTGATCCTGCACACTCTCAACGCGCACAGCCGCCGGACCAATATCGGACCCGCATTGCGTCAGCACAGCGTTCGGCGACCCAGCCTTCGTCTTGACGAACTGAAATCCCACCTTGTACCCGATGCAAAAGCAGTTGAACATGTACTCCCAATCCGTCCGGCCAATGATGAACGCCACACCTTCTTCGCGAGTGAATTTGCCCAGCTCACCCTCCCAACCGCCCCAAAACGGCCACAAATGCACGTCTTCCACACGCCCCACATCGTAGCACTGGTCAATGAAAATCCCCCTGTACAAAGCCTGCGCGTATAATCCACGTATGAAATGACGTCCCGCGGGCTGCGTCCCAAAGTCAACTGCCTGATACGGGTTCACCAGCAACACATCAACCAGTGAACAGTTATCGCCTATCCCCCGCACCGTCCACGGATATGGCGTCGGCGGATTGGCCTGCTTCTGCTCGGGATAAAAAACGGTCAAACCCCGCAGCGTTCCATTCTGACGCAGCGTTATAAAAGGCTCACCATCAGCTTTCCCCGCTCCAGCAACCGCAAGCAGCGTGGTCCCGCAGTTTTGTGTCCGTGCTGTGGGCGCCCTGAACACGCCCTCCAGCGTGACGTGCTCAGGCACCTCAAGCGTACCGCCAATCAGATAATTCCCTCGCGGCACAAAAACAACGTCACCACCGGCATCCCCAGCCGCCTTCAACGCCGACCGAAATGCCTCGGTATCGTCTGTCTTACCATCACCCGCTGCCCCAAAATCTCTGACGTTGAGTCCAGCACCGGTTCGAGTGCCGCCTCCTTGTTCAGACGCTTTCGTGCTAGCAACCATGCCAATGCCAGCCGCGCCAAACGCAGCGTTCAACGCCGCAGTCCCCAGAATCTTTCGCCGAGAAAATCGTCTCGTGCTCATTTGATTACATCGCCGTTAGAATGAGCTGCAACAATAATACGCGCTGTTGGCAACAGCAAGTTGATCGCCAATCCAGCGCGTGCGAAGCAGCTCAGATTCGTCCGCGCTATTGTCTTGTCCGACTTGTGCAGGAGCGCGGTGATTCTTGCCCGCCCACGGCCGGTGAACTTTCGAGCGCAAGATTCGCCTGATGGAAACAGGTGTACGATCGGTCGTCGGATTAATGCAGCCGGGGACGGCCGCGCTCCCAGCACGATCGCTCTCTCGAACGCATTGGCAGACTTACCACCGCCCGTGCCCTCGCGGCACGTTCACGTCTTGCCGACGGGATTAAGCGATCGAAACTCGTCGAAAGATCGCCCGACGGATCAATCAGGCCAAATCCTTGCACCCCCGGCCAGTTTTCCGCCCGCTGACTGTCCCTACTTACCCGAGCCCTTGCCTCCGAAATTCACACTAATCAGCTCCAGCGTGCCGCCTTTTGTCTTCTTCGCCACGCCCGACAAGGCCTCGCCGATCACACCGTCTGCAAGGATCGCCGGCTTCTTATCTTTGAAAAACTTTGTGTTCGATGTCACACAATACGTCGTGCTCTTCCCGCCACTTTCGACCGTGACAGTCATTCCGACTTTGTCAACGGCCTTTAGCGTTCCGGTAAACCGCACAGCAGCAGCCTTGCTACTATGCGCCTTCGACTTTGCCGAACGCGCTGGCGGTGCAGGCCGTTTGCTAGCCTGCGACTCGGCTTTGGGTTGGGCAGGCGCGACGCTCGCCGGCGCCAGATCGGTCCCTGGCGGCGCCGATTGCTGCCATCCACTTGTACCCTGAGCTTGGCCAATTGCCATGCCCGTAATCAACAAACCGACAAACGTAATTGGAAATCTACAACTCATAACAACCTCTCAAAACCACGTGTTCAAAACGCACAGAACTATCTCTCGCACAACCCCTAAACGCAAACTGAAATTGGCGAGTCCATGCCCGTTATTCAACGCCGAACAAATCACACTGCCAGCCCAATTGCACGGTCTCCAATCCCATCGTGTGCGATCGCTCTTGCTGCCACAGAGCCGCAGACTCAGGACGAACACCCTTGTCCCGCCATTGACCGTGGAAAAGGACTCGGAATTCCACCGCCGACATCATTGGACAGGTTTGGCTTCGAGTGGTCATCTCTCAGATGTTGCTTTCCATAGCAACGCTTCCCCTATCAACCGCGGGTTCTTAATCTCACGGTTGTCCCCAACCTTGCAATCTTGATCGATCTTGATCGTGACCGCTATCGGCTGAATCAAAACAGTTCCACCATTGAGCTCCTGTCGAGGTAATTCACCCCGGATGCCCTTCAGAAGTTCAGCCGCAGCGTATGTTGCCGGCCCCGTGATCCCGGCCAAAACCACCCACACGCTACCTCCAGCCCGCCGCTGGGCAACTATCATGCCGTACGCGTCCCACTCCGTTCTCCCCACTGGAACCAGCTCAGCACGGCATTTGTCAATGTTGAAGATCAAAGCCGAGGTTTTCTTTTCTGCCATCTCTTTTCGACCAGCGACGTCCGCTACTTCAATCCCGCTCCCAATCCTTTTCACCTCACTATGGGTCAGGCAAAAACTGCTTCTGAACCGCCCTGGCGGCATGCGGTGCCAAACAAACGCAAACGGAACGCGAAGTTTGCTGCCGTTGCATCCAAGGGCGGACTCGAACGGTTCAACGCCAAGCATCCGAGCCAACATTACCTCGCTGGCATGACACGCCTTTGGAGAACCAATCGCAACCAAAGAACGCGTGCTGTCGTCCAACATCTTGTACCAGTCTGTTCGCGCAGCGGCCTTTTCGTCCATTGGAGTCTCGAGCAGCACATCCTCGATGTCGTAGTCCATGTGCACCTCAAATCCCGACACTCTGCTTATCAGTCGCGCAAGAGAACGCGTATCCCACCGGCTGATGTCGTTGCGCTCCGTCCGGGGTCTTGGCTTCGATCCCAGAAAGAACGTTATTCGCTTCTGCTCTACCAAGCTGTCGATCAAGTACGGCTTTATGAAAATAGGCACACCCTTCAAGCTCATGCCTTTCGATGCGAAATACGCCTCGAGCGCCTTCAACATTCTGAGTGAGATATTAACTTTATCAGGGTTTTGAACGAGTTTCTCGAGCGTGCGACGATCAACATAACACCCAGTGTTTTGTTGTTTGTTGATACTCTTGATTTGCTCTGCCAGCTTGTAAGGGCTCCCCGCCTTGTTGAGTTCTCGCGCCACCAGCACTTGCAGCCCTAAAACGAGTTCTTCCATAAAAGCTCCTCTGATACGACCTGTCCAGTTCGTGACGAAGTATGTTGGAAACTCCATCGCACGCCAACGAAAAACTGTACATGCCGCGTCTCTGACATGACACGCCATGCCACCCTCTGCCCCACGCCTTCTCGAACTTAACCACCGCATTATATGTCACGCCTTGCCATGGGACTGGCAGAGCGTGCACAGCAGCAAGAACAGCAAGAGCATCGAATGCCAATTAATTGTCATCCGATTACGTGGACACGACCCGGGGACTTGATCAACATAATAATGGCGAGAAAACAAACCGCCGACGATTCAATGAAGATACGCCGGCAACAAGCGAAACAAGTCGCCAAAGGCCAGACCGCACTTTGGCATTTCGTTGGTTTGTTTCCCCTCGCCAGCACACCGCAACCACTACGGAGTTAATATGAACATAACCACTGCACGTTCACCTGAAGCAAGAAACCCTAATGGCGTGGTCCCGCGCCAGCGCTGCACACCCACTGACCTGGGCTCGCAAAAGCCACGGCCGCCCACAGCAGATGCCAACCCACCAACGCGTCCTTCGCGAGGAGCTGTAACCGCACCGACAATGCAGGCGAAAGCTGACGCGAAACCGTCGTGTTGGCTCTCGGGCGATTATCCAACCGATTACCGCGTGTCACTCAGCGGCGTCGCAGAAGCAACCGCCGGCCAGGTTTTACGCGTAAACGATTGCAAAGTATCGCTCAATCCGTCTGAGTACCTGATCGTGCTGGTCCTGGTTTGCCACGCCCTGCGGGCGTTGGGCAAAGAAGTGCCGGTGAAAGTCGCAATTACACCATTTTTGTCGGCTGCTGACATTGCCTATGCGATGGCGACGTATTGCGAGACTGCGAATACTACGAGCTTCACAAGAAACTGGAATGCAACCAGCGTTTCGCGCCTCGTTTACACAATTCGCAACAAACTGACAAAAGCGGGGTTGAGCAGGTCCCTGGTTCAAAACGAAGCCAGGGGCCGTGGCTTGAGGCTTGGAACGCCACCGGCCAATGTCAGCCTGATCTACCTCGACCCAGATCTTCAGAAGGTGGTTCGAATCGACGGTTCCGATCCTAGCACTCCCACAGAATAACAGTGCATGTCCGATAGATGTCTTCAGTCAACACATGGCCGGCTCAGTGCATGAGCCGGCCATTCACACACCCCGGCCCCGCCAGAACCGAGTCGTCAGGAACTCGAACCAAACACGGCCCAAAAGGATCGTGCAACGCGTGTTTCTCCTTGGCCGCATCCAAATCACTCACAGCATAGCAGTACGGGCAACCCCGAATGCAGGTGTCGTACACTCCAATATCCCTGCTGACTACGCACCTGCATTCGGGGCGTTGCCCCGGATCCTTACGACCATCAACCTGAACGCCAAAGACACGCCCAATCAGTTCGTTGTCAATACACCGTCCAGGCTCGACACCGAACCTCCGCCAGTCAAGCGCCTCCGCACAACTCACCAACTCGATCCCGTTGGCGCCCGCTGTTTCCACCATAGCGCTCAACAGCTTTGCAATCTCAGACTCCACAATCTCCCCCTTGGGTTTGATCACAATCCCATCCCTGCTCAGCTCTTGCAACCGACCACGGTTCTTTCGGTACAGACTCATACCGCTCACAATCACGCGCCGCGTGCTGCCCCGCAAGTTCCCGGCCAAGTAGCCAAACCGCGCAATGTGAAACGCCCTGTCCGTCACGTTCGAGAATACAATAGGATCGTACCTCCACACAACGCGGTCCGGCCCGATCGCGTTCGCCAACCGCCTTACCATGTCAATCGCAGCCTCAACAGGAAGGTCACCCGGCCCAAGCGCCCGCGGATAATCCACCAGGGTCACCAAAAACATGTACCGGTGCCCCATCTCATCCAGCTCACGCAGAAAACCCATCATAGGTCGCGCGTCCCTGGTCCAAAACACAAACGCTTCGACATCGCACGGCAACAGCGAAACACGCGTCACCTGCCGCCGATTGAACGGATTCGGCACAAGACAATAGCCGGCCCGAATCCGGTTCATCAGCCATTCCGAATAATAGGCCGGCAAATCTGTGCGTCGGCTGGCGCTAATAATCATTCTCTGGCCGCCGAATAATCAGATGTCCTCGTCCTCGGCCGGAAACACCATCGCCAACACCCGACCGTGCCGCATCGTCATCGCGATCCTCAACCGGTCTCCCGGCCACGTCAAACCAGCGCCACTCCATAAAGCCGCCTGCTCAACCAGTTCGCACTCCCCTGCCCCACCCCATTCCTCCGCGTCGAAGAAAAATTTCGTCAAAACAGATTTGTCCGGCACGCGGCAGTTTCGCCGAACCATTAGCCCAATACTGCGTGCCTCCGCGTTCGAAACAGATTTCAATACACGCAATTCATTCCGCAACCCGTCGCGCATGTTCACGCCCGCAGGAAAACATCCCATACCACCGGCATCGCCACCAAACCCGACCTCCAGAATCATCGCCGCTTTCCCAAGACGATCAACACAAGCATGCAGCGTCGCTTCATAACTCGCCCGCGGACAGTATCCGCGACGCACGCGTTCCACACCGGCAAAACTCAATCCGCCCGCCGACCTCACCTCCGCTTCAAGCACAGGCGCAAACACCGGCGCGAAAAAACCAATGTCCGCCGCAATCATGTCCATCAACCGCTCAACCGCCGATCGCCCATCCCCAGACCGGTGAACCGGCGATTCCATACTCGGCGGCAACATCAGCATGTGCGCAATCTCATGCCACCGACTGAAAAACCGTCTGTGCCTTTTTTCACCGCGACAGTCTATCACCGCAACATACCGCACAAGCCCGGCCTCCACCGATCTCCGGCACCTGATCAAAACCGCATACGTACTCGCATCAAACTGAGTCCAAAGACATCCAAACACCGGTTCGCCCTGAGAAACATACCGCCCGCAAATCTCGCCAATATCCGCGTCCGTCCACGCTTCTTCAATCACCAGCCCCAGCCGATTGCACACCACGCGCTCGACGTCATCAATCGAGCCCACACCGCCCGCCTCGACAACCCAGCCTCCAACCCGGCTCCGGCAATGCGCCAACAAACCAGCAACCAGCCCACCCGCACCCGATACGCCCATCGCAGTAGCAAGCCCACGCACTTCTTCGCATCGATCCAACGCCCTCATTTACATGAACTCCTTGACAGATTCGTAGAACCGCCGCCAGTCCACTTCCTCCAAATTCCGCCGTTTCGTGTCGCTCCGATACGCAACAATCTGACGCTGCATCTCCAACAATGTCAAAGCCTGCGCAAAAGTTAACCCCGCCGACCGCGCAAACGCCGCCAGCGACCCCGGAATCTGAACGTCCCCAGTCTCCACCCGCACCGGCCCTCCCTTCATCAGATAGTCCATCGACACACCCAGCACCGTCGCAATCGACAACAGCGTCTCAGCGCCAACATTGCGCTTCCCGCTCTCTAGATCGCTCAAGAATCCCTTGCTCACGCCAGCCTCACCGGCCAGTTTCTCCTGAGTCCACCCAAGTTCAAGCCGACGCGCGCGAATTCGATCACCCACCGCACTCATGGGTGAAATCATTGCCACAGAAGCTTCCGCAGGCAAGAAGAAAGTTCATGGCACTTTACTGTTGACATCGTTTATGGCGAACAGTATTTCTATAGCGAACAAGAGTTGAAAGCCCGAGTTTAACACAGAGCAAGTCTTTTCCTAAACCGCCAAACCTATGAACACCCCAAACGTCTCACAGCAATACCAACCAATCCCCCCTCAACCTGACCTGCACGGCCACGCCCAATACCATGCCCTCAAGCAGCTTCACCGATTGCCACCGCACTCGACCGAAGCAGAACAAGCCGTCCTTGGTTGCCTCCTTCTCGATCCCACCGACGGGATCAACCTGTTCCTCGAGCGAATCGGTCACCGGCCCGATGCATTCTACGACATTCGCCATCGCACCATATTCGAGACAATCCTCGAAATGAGTCGCAAAGGCGAACCAATCGACGTCGTTACCTTGTCCAATCGCCTCAACAATATGAACCGCCTCCAGTCAGTTGGTGGACAACCCTACATCGCACAACTTCCTGACACAGCCCCTGCCCCGGCCAGCCTCCAGTATTACCTCGACATACTGCGCGATTACTACCTGAGACGACGCCTTCTCCAAGTCTGTACGGCCGCCACAGAGTGGTCCTTTGACCATTCCATCGATGTTCCCGAGCTGCTCGACCGAACTGAACAGCAGATTTTCCAAGTCAATAGCGAACGACTCGATACTCCGCTGGGAATAGAGAAACTCGCAGATAAAGCCGTCGCCAGAGCCGAGTTCCTCTTCGAACACGGCGGCGATCCAACAGGCATTCTAACCGGGTTCGCAGATTTCGACCGGCTCACCGGCGGACTGCACGGCGGAGAAATGATCGTCATCGCCGCACGCCCAAGCGTTGGCAAGACAGCCCTCGCAATGAACATCGCCGAACACGTCACTCTGAACAGCAGCCTCCCCACCGCTGTTTTCAGTCTGGAAATGTCCGCTGAGTCTCTGGTCATGCGATTGCTCTGTGCGCGCGCCAGCGTCAATCTCGGCCTCCTGCGCGATCGCATCATGACCAAGGCCGACCTCAAACGAATGCGCGACGCAGCCGAGGCAGTGGCAAAAGCCCCGCTTTACATCGATGATACTCCCGGCCTCACAGCGCTCGAACTGAAAGCGCGCGCCCGCCGCCTTCGTCAGCGGCAGCGCATCGCCCTAATCATTCTTGATTACCTTCAGTTGTGTCACCCCGACCAGCCAAGGAAAGATAACCGTCAACAGGAAATCGCCGAGGTGTCACACGCCCTGAAAGACCTCGCCAGGGAATTGAACGTTCCGGTCATCGTCCTGTCCCAACTCAATCGCGAGGTCGAAAAATCGGAAAAACCACGCAAGCCACAGCTCTCAGACCTACGTGAATCCGGCGCAATTGAACAGGACGCAGACATCGTCGGCCTGCTCTACAAATGGAATGACCCGGACCGAATCAGTGCGCCGGTCAAGAACAAGCCCGACCTCGAGATCGTTCATCTTCTCATCGCCAAACACAGGAACGGCCCGACCGGCGATATCCTCCTCACATTTCACAAGGGCTTCACGCGATTTCAGGGATACGCGCCAATTGCTGCTGCCGACCACGCCACGCCAACAGAGTCCGCGACGGAGTGTTGACACGCAGGTTTGTGCACCTAACGTTGTCCGAAACTGCAATGCAATCGTACTATTCAACATCGCACTGCGCCCGCAGCCGAATCGCCAATGGCCAATCCATCGTCCGCACCCACTGTGCGGCGGCCACCAGCGCCGAACTCACCCCCAACTTGAAACCGGTCCAATCATCGCAGTCCAAACATCACGCCGTTTTCCTTCTTGCACTGGGATTGCTTCTGCATCCGCCGCAAGCGCGCTCCGCCGATTCTGCGCAGGCAGCCGCACCGGTCCCCAGCCATCCTCTCACCTGCACCGCAGGCGATTTGCAGGCCACATTCCAAATCGCACCCGACGGTCTCGAAATTGCCAAGCTCATCGACTTGTCCACCGCCACTACACTGGCCACAGGGTCACTCCCGCTGTTCAATCTTGTGCTCAGACAGCCAGGCTCAGATGCTGATCTCACCGTTTCGGCCGCGTCCGGCTGGCAAAAGGTTTCCCACACAAACGCACCCGCGGCACTCGTGTTCGCATTCGAGAACCACACAAACCAGGCCCTCGAAGGACTCTCCGTAAGAATCACGTTGCACACTAATTCCAACAGTTCTGCTTTCCATTGGAACATCGACGTCCAGAACAAAGCCAAACTCGCGCTCCGGCGAATTGTGTTCCCACAGCTCGCCCTCGCCGAGCCGGGCGAAGAATCGTCCGTGCTTTTCCCACGCGGCCCCGGCGAAGTTCAGCAGGGCGTTTGGCGCAAAGATTTCCGGTATCACGGCGACTATCCCGGCGGCTGGTGCGCCATGCAGTTTGTGGCCGCCTACTGCACAGGCGACAAACCCACCGGCCTGTACGTTGGGTTCCACGATCCATTTGGCAGCACCAAATACATTGATATCAAGAGCGCCCCCGCCAACCGCCAACTGCACCTCAAGTTCGAGGTTCCCGCCCCGAATCTCAATTCCCCGGGCAACAGTTTCTCCCCTGAGGGTCGTGTTGTTTGGCAACTGTTGCGCGGCGATTGGTTTGATGCGGCAACAATCTATCGAGAATGGGCCAGCCACGAGGCAAAATGGTGGCCCACACTTGGCCCGGATGGACGCTCAGACACCCCAATGTGGATGCGCCAACTCAACGTCTGGGTCATGACCGGCGGCGCGCCAAACGATTGCCTCCCCGCAGTCAAAACGTTCCGAGGTCTCATCGGCGTGCCAGTCGGATTCCACTGGTACAACTGGCACCAAATCCCGTTCGACAATGATTACCCGCATTACTTCCCCACAAAACCAGATTTCGCCAGCGCAGTCGCCGAACTCCAGCAGGCAGAGGTCTTTGTAATGCCTTACATAAACGGAAGACTCTGGGATTCGCACGACCGCGGCTCGGAAGATTTCGAATTCTCAAGTGTGGCTCTTCCTGCCACAACCAAGATGGACAACGGCCAACCGTTTCTCGAAAGCTACGGCAGCAAAGAAACCAACGGCGAGCCTGTCCGCCTCGCCGTCATGTGCCCTACAACAAAGCTGTGGCAGGACAAGGTCCATGAAATCGTCCTCAACCTCCTCAAACAACAGGGCACACGCGCTGTGTATATCGACCAGATCGCCGCTGCACCACCCACACTCTGCACAGACAAATCACATAATCACCCCGCCGGAGGCGGTCACTGGTGGAACGAAGGTTACTGGACCATGCTCGACCGAATCCGCTCAACCATGCCGCCAAATAGCACGCTTACAACCGAATGCAACGGCGAGCCGTTCATCCGGTGGATGGACGGTTACCTCACGTGGCATTGGCAACACGACGGTCAGGTGCCAGTTTTCCCCGCTGTTTATGGCGGCACAATCCAAATGTTCGGCCGCGCCTACCGCGGCGGCTCAACCAAAGACCTCGCTCTACGAATGAAAGCCGCTCAACAGCTCGTTTTCGGCGAACAAATCGGGTGGTTCGACCCTTCGCAGGCATCCGAACCGCAAAACCTCGCGTTCCTCAAGAAAACCATCTCAACGCGCGCCGTGTTTCAAAGGTATTTCTACGCAGGCCAAATGGATCGCCCCCCGAAACTCGAAGGTCAAATGCCAAAGTTGCGCGCTGACTGGCAATGGTCAGGTGAATGGTGGGTCACAACAGATGCAGTCCTCACCGGCGCATGGCGCATCCCCGCGGAAAAACGCGCTGTTCTTCTGTTCGCCAATCCCGGTGATCAACCAGTGACCGCAACCCTGCGAATCAAGCCCGGCAATTACGGCCTCGCCGCAGGCAAAGCAAAAATCAAAACATCCCACGACGGCGTCCCGTCGCCATCAATCTCGGACATTTCAATCCCTATTGACCAAAAAATCGAGTTCCCTCCTCAATCCGTGATTGCATGGGAATTGTTCTAACGCGCGATCTCGGTTCAGACTTCCTGATCCCGCCGCACAGAGGTCCTCGAACCAGAATTTGGGTACATACCAATTCCCCAAGACTTTGCCTTATTAACAACGGTTTATGTGCGGAAACCCCGTCGTGGTGGGTCAGGAAAGGTTCAGCGATTTTTCCGCCACGTCATGGGGGCTCAATCTCGAATACAGCGAGGTGTGCGCATGCCTGAGACAATCAACTACGCTGTTATGCACAACGAGGTCGTCTTGGTCGGTCATCGAAGCGCCAACGGCGCGGTCCATACCAGCGTGGGGCGAAGCCCCACGATAACGGCCATCTCCACATCACATTCCACAATCCAAGGGCTGAAAGCCCGGACTATCCCGGCACCGTTTTGGTGTATTTCGTGTGTTTCGTGGTTGACGCAATGTCCATCCAGCCCACTCGACCTGAACTCTCATCGGAATGAATCTATGGGTGCCGTGGTCTCGTCAGGCGGTGAGATTTGTGGCCTGGGCGGAATAGTGTCACGCAACCGAGCGGATTTGGGAAAAAGGGGCCGATAGTTCGATTGGTTTCAACCACTGAAAACGCGAAGTACGCGAAAAGGGTTTTGCGGATGACGGGTATGTGGTTTGTCAAGTGGCTTTGTTCAAAATTCTTTCCTGATTCGAGATTTTCGGCCCGTTGTTCGGCTTTGGCCATGGCAGCCTCCCTCCCCTTGGGGAAACCGCAAAGAAACGTACCCGGGACGCCAAGGAGGAG
>JAAYVR010000141.1 GCA_012517065.1 Verrucomicrobiota bacterium
CTTCGCGCCTGCCAACGCCCACAGCATCCGCGGCAGCGCGTGGAAAACCATCGGGATCAGCGGCGGGATCGAATGGGGCCATATGGGGACAGACACGTTGTTTGGGCATAGAGACAAAGCGGCAGCAAGCTGCCGCACTCCAAACGCTTCGCGCCTTCCAACGCCCACAGCATCCGCGGTAGCGCGGGGAAAACCATCGGGATCAGCGGCGGGATCGAATGGGGCCATATGGGGACAGGCACGTTGTTTGGGCACCAAACGCTTCGCGCCTGCCAACGCCCACAGCATCCGCGGTAGCGCGTAGAAAACCATCGGGATCAGCGCGCTCCGCCTTGCGACGGAGTCGAAGCAGATATTTGGCAGCCCAGCGTGGTTGAAGGTCCGGGGGGGCAATGGCCGGCGGGCTTTGCCAGTCAGGCGACTTTGGTTCCGGCTACGTCGGGCTGGGAAATATGCGGGCCAAGGAAATCTCACCGGGGTGAAGGCCGTGGATGAGCCCGAGTGGGTGGGCGGTGAGATTTGCGGGTTAGCGACGTTCCGCGGGCATTTTGTGCACGCCAAGAAATAGAGAGAACGCTGTTAGAACCGCACCTTGAGCCGTTTTCTCAAAGCGCGGATGAAATCGGGGTTGGTGCCGCAACAGCCACCGACGAATGCGGCTCCGGCCTCGACCAGCGCGGGGGCGAATCCGGCGAATTGCTCTGGTGTTGTGTCGTACACGGGCCGTCCTGCGACGAGTCTGGGCAACCCAGCGTTTGGTTTCATCCAAAGAGGCTTGCTGGTGGCAGCACGGAGTCTGTGGCAAACTTGTATGTACTTTTCGATGCCCGTGCCGCAATTTGCGCCGATTACATCCGCTCCAGCTTCGGAGAGTTCGGCTGCTGCTTGTTCCGGGGTTGCGCCCATCATCGTTCGATCCTTGTTCGCCCCTGAATCGAATACCACACAAGCGACGACAGGGAGACCGGTTGCCTTTGCAGCCTTGATTGCGATAATCGCTTCGCCGAGATCGGACATCGTTTCGATCACTATGGCGTCCGGGCTGGCAGATGCTATGGCTTCGGCCTGTTCGGAGAAGGCAACGCGCAGGTCGTCTTCGGTTACCGAGCCATCCATGAGAAGTCTGCCAGTGGGTCCAATCGAAGCAAAGACCAGGGCTGAACGGCCTGCTGCTTCCCGGGACAGTTGGACGCCGGTCCGGTTGATTTCTGCGACCTTGTTTTCGAGGCTGTGCCCGGCGAGTCGAAATCGGTTCGCGCCGAACGTATTTGTGAGGATCACCTGGCTTCCGGCTTCGACGTAGGCACGGGCGACAGCAACGACCTTGTCCGGGTTGGTGAGGTTCCAGACGTCCGGGATTTCACCGGGTGCGAGTCCGCGGGCATGCAGCTCTGTGCCCCATGCGCCGTCAGTTATGACAGGCGCATGGTCGAGCAGGTCTGCCATCGATTTGTTCATGACCGGCTTGCGGCCGTTTGCGCGTCGAATGCTGAGGCCGGGTTTTCGAGCAGTTAGGCTGTGGCAGCCAACTGCTTCTTGGCCAAAGTGACTGCCGATGGTGCGCTTTCACCGTAGCCGTCCGCGCCGATTTCGTCTGCGTACTTCTGGGTGATTGGGGCGCCGCCAATGATCACCTTGACCTGTCTGCGTAATCCGGCGTTTTCCAACGCTTCGATGGTTGCCCGCATGGCGGGCATGGTCGTGGTCAGAAGGGCGGACATTGCGACGACATTAGCGTTTTTCTGTTTCACGGTTTCGACAAACTTTTCCGGGGTCACATTTACGCCCAGATCAATCACCTCGAATCCGCCGCCTTCGAGCATGGCAGCGACGAGGTTCTTGCCGATGTCATGCAAGTCGCCCTTGACCGTGCCGATGACAACGCGCCCGACCGGCTGGGCGCCCTTGGCAGCCAGCAGCGGGCGTATCAGCTCGAGGGCTGATTTCATGGCGCGCGCTGAAATGAGCAGTTCGGGGACGAAATACTCATTGCATTCGAAGCGTCGCCCGACCTCGTCCATTGCGGGGACCATGTAGTCATTGACCAGCGTTAGCGGTTCGACACCGGCTGCCAGTGCTTTTTCAGTGACTTCCCGGGCGACCTTTTCCTGCCCGGTGAGGATAGCGTCGTACAGAGCTTTGATGTCTTCCATATATTGGCTCCCTATGCCGCGGCATTTTGCTTGTGCGGGGTCATCCTGCCGATTGCAGCAGGTAAAGTCAACCCAGCAAACTTGTTACTGGTCTTCATCGCTTTCGACAACTCTCCATTCGTGGACACCCGCAGCCCAATCGGGCTTGAGTTTCACCTGAAGACGAAGAGAGGTGGTGGTGACGTTGTTGAAATTAACCCGGCACCACTCGTCAAGTTTCACGGGGTAATCGGTTGTGGCTTTTACGGGTTTCCAATCTGTGCCGTCCAGATAAAGGATTTCCCACGAATCGGGCAATCTGCACTCCCCAGCGCCGGTATCGTCAAACCAGTACACTTCTGCCCCTTGGATCGCGACCGGGGTTTTCCACGTGTACTGGGCCCACTCGGTTGAGCCTTTATGGGGCCACCAATGGCACAAGCGCCCCGGATGCACCCGCGAACCTTTGGGCTCAACGCCGTCGTTAATGCCTTCGGGATGGCAGTTGCCACTCACGAAGGACATCGTGACTTTCGCTTCCGACTCGAGCCCGCCTGCGACCGGCGTTGGCGGCGCCATTGGAATCCACACCTGCATTGCGCCTGCGGCCCTGTTATCCCACGCGTAGTAAGGGATCGCTTTGAGCGGGATGCGCCGGGCTGCAGGCAACGGTTGGTAAAGTCGGCCGCGCCATTCAAGGTCATCGGCGACCTGCGCGAACCCTTTGATTACAGCAACGCCGCCAAGCAAGGCGGTTTCTTTTTCTGCCGACAACTCGCTGTCAGCCGGCAAATACAGCGATGACAATGGCACCGAATGGTCGCACGCCTCCAGACAGTAAACCAATGGGCCACGCTGCAATGCAATGAGCCCCGCGTTCTCTTTCACACGCGGATGCGCTGCGATGCGCTGAACAGGCATGGGTAGATTGAGGGCGACTGTGTCGCCAGGTTCCCACCGGCGCGCGAGCACGATGTAACCGCGTTCGACCGTGGGATTTGAAATTGTCTCATTGTTTACTGCGACACTGGGTTTCTGGCACCAGCCGGGCACGCGCAGGCGAAGCTCAAACTCGACCGGTTCCTTCAAGTTTGGCGCAAGACGCACTTGTCCGTCCCACGGATACTCTGTTCTCACGTCGAATGAAATGTCGCGGCCGGCGACGCGCGCTTTGACATTTCCAGCTATATAGAGGTTCACCCAAAGTCCGTTGTCACTTACCGCATAGGCATAACCGCCGATCGACGCCAGTGTGCGCGCCACGTTCGGTGGGCAACAGGCGCACCCGAACCATTCCGACCGATGGTGATTGCCGCGGCTTTCCAGCGGGTTGACGTAGAAGAATCTTGTGCCATCAAGCGAAACCCCGGCCAGCACGCCGTTGTAGAGCGACCGCTCGAAGACGTCGGCGTACCTGCTGTCTCCGTAGAGCAACGCGAGCCGGTGGTTCCACAGCGCCAGCGCCACGGAGGCGCAGGTCTCCTGATATGCTGTCAGATTGGGCAGATCGTAATCGGTCGTGAACCCTTCGTTGCTTGCGCTCGGGCCGATCCCGCCGGTGATGTACATGTTGCGCTCGACGGTGTTTCGCCAAACACGGTTCAGCATCCGGAGCAGAGCCGGGTCCTGCGTTTGTGCCGCGACGTCGGTTGCTCCGGCCATCAGATAACAGGCGCGCACGGCGTGTCCTTTTATGTTGCGGTGTTCGGTGATCGGCACATCGTCCTGCCAGTAAGTGCCGTCGTATTTGTCCAAGGGCGTGTTGTGTTCTTCGGCGAAGAACTTCTTGCCGCGGTTTTCGACAAAGAACCTTGCAAGGTTGAAATACCGCTGTTCGCCGGTTGCGCGAGCGAGCTTGACGAGTGCCAATTCGATTTCAGGGTGCCCTGGATAGCCCATTCGCCTCCCCGGACCGAACGTGGCTGCGATGTGATCGGCGAGCCGTGTGGCGACCTCGAGGAAATTGCGTTTTCCTGTGGCATCGAAGTGTGCCACAGCCGCCTCGAACAGGTGCCCTGCACAATAGAGCTCATGCCAGTCTCGAAGGTTTTTCCATCGCTGACTTGGCTCCTTCACGATGAAGTAGCTGTTAAGGTAACCGTCGGGTTGTTGAGCGGCAGCGAGAACGCTGATTATGTCGTCCAATTGCTTCTCGAGCTGCGGGTCCGGGTTTGTGGCCAGCGAATAAGCAGCCGCTTCGAGAGCCTTGTACACATCGGAGTCCATGAACACCGGCCCGCGGAATCCGCTTGTTGCCTTGCGAGCGGCAAGCCTGAGGTTCTCGAGGTTACCGAACTTTTCCAGGTTAGCGAAATTGACGGGGATGCTGACCAACCGGTTTGTTTCGCGGCGCGGTGTCCAGAAAGAGTCGGCAATTTGCACCTGGGTGAACGGCACCGGGCGGAGCCCGATAATCGGTGCGCCGAGTGCGGATGTGGCTGAGTCAAGGCCTGTGCCCACGAGAAAGATCAACGCGATCCCAGCTGCCAGCTTGCGCCTTTGGCGATCTCGCATGGGATTGTCGAGTGTGGTGTTGGCGGTATGGTTTCGCATTCGATTCTGTTGCATGCAAAGACAAATCACGGGTCAGATTGTCCACGAAACTGCGTCAATCGCAAGCCCGGTTCTTGGCCTGGAAATCTGATCGGACTGAAGGAACCGGTGAATCCGAGGGCGTGGCCGGTGAGCTTTCCCGGTTAGGGTTTGATTGAGCCGGATTCCTGATTCAGTTCTTTGCTGGGAGCGGGATTTGATGATCCGGGCTTTCATTGCGGGTCGGCTCGAGCGCCGGGCCGAATTCAAGTCTGTTTCTATTTGCACAAGACCTTATCCAAAGGAATATTGAGCGCAACCGTCATGAAGACGATTCATATTTCATGGAGCGGCTTTCTTTGGGCTATTGTGGCCTGCGTGTGTACTCGGTGTTTATGCGCGGAATCTCCGTCTGTTTCGCCGGAAGTCCGAAGTGGCGACTGGCCGATGTACAGGGGCGGGCCCGCACTTTTGGGAGTAGCGAACACAGCTCTTCCTGAACGGATGAGTTTGATCTGGCAATTCAAGACCGGGGGCTCGGTGAAGTCCTCCGCTGCGATTAGCGGCGGGCGCGTTTATGTGGGATCAAACGACGGGAACCTCTATGCGATCGATTTCGCAACCGGCCGGAAGATTTGGGCCTGTAAGACTGGCGAGGGAATCGAATCGTCTCCGCTCGTGCACGAGGGATCGGTGTATGTAGGATCGGACGATTGTTTCCTGTACGCTGCCGATGCTCGAGACGGCCGTGTGCGATGGAAGTATGAGACAGGGGCGCGCATCGCCGGTGCGCCAAACTGGATCAAGGCGCCCTCCGGCAACGGCGCATGGATTCTCGTGGGCAGTTACGATTTCAAGCTTCATTGCGTTGATGCGGCAACCGGCCGAAGCAACTGGGTCTGCGAAAGCAGCAATTACATCAACGGCGCCCCTGCAGTGGCAGCAAACAAGGCAGTGTTCGGCGGATGCGATGGCATCCTGCACGTGATCGATTTGGCTGCGGGAAAACAGGTTCGCGAAATCACTGCAGGAGCATACATCGCAGGGTCGGCTGCGCTCGACGGTTCGATGGCTTACTTCGGTCATTACGAAGCCGAATTCCTGTGCGTCGATATCGAGAAAGGCGAGAGGGTTTGGACATACCGTGATCGAAACTTTCCGTACTTCTCGTCGCCGGCGGTCACTGAGGACCGGATTGTTTTTGGCGGCAGAGACAAACGGCTTCATTGTCTGAACAAAGCCGATGGCAAGCCGATCTGGCGATTTCAAGCCAAGGCAAAAATTGACAGCTCGCCTGTGGTCGCGGGAAAGAATGTCGTGTTCGGTTCCGACGACGGCAGACTGTACGTGGTTTCTTTGTCTGAAGGACGTGAACTCTGGAGTCATGATCTTGGCCAACCTATCACTGCTTCACCTGCGGTTGCAGATGGCCGGGTCGTGATAGGCGCTGAAGACGGCGTGGTTTATTGCTTCGGCTCAAAATGAGTCCCTGTGAGCGACGAAGCCGCATGGATCAATGCACCGCGACAGAGCGAAGTCCGGCCTCCTCGCTGAGAGCCCATCCCCCGAACTTATCTCTCAGACTTCAGCGGATTCCAAACCCGTGCGAAACCGAGTCCTTGGAAATCCTTCACGTTCGTCGTGGCAAACTCGTGTTCGACGCGTGAACCACCAGATTTGTGTCGAAAGCGATCATGCAATTTCAATCGTGGCACACAGCGGTCCAGTCCTCTTCCGGGAGAAGGAACGGCCCTCAATCCCGCGCCCGCATTGGTCGCCACTGCCGGCATGCTCTCCCTTGGACGGCCCCGACGGAAGTAATGTATTCGAGCCCGCGGCGGACGGTTTCGGCGAAAGACCACTCGTTTTGCTCGGTCACTTGCTTGGCCCGGTGAAACAACTCATCCGGAATTTGGACTGTCGTCTTAATCATGATGGCAAAACACCATCATGGCATTTGAACGTCGAAGAGAAGGACGGCTTGAGTGAACAGCCTGCAAAACTCAGGGTTTCAAAATGCGGAAACGCAGAAAGATCGGCTGAAAAAACATGCGAGGCAGAAAGATGCAGGGCAGAAAAATACAGGACAGAAGAATGGCGCCGCATGTCTTAGCCCGGAAATTTCACCGGAATGAAGCTTTTGGTCTTTTGGGTAGGTCAGGCTATGAGATTACCGAGCCAGGGTTGTAGTTATGCGTTCAGTCCGCGGTAGAGCAGTGCGGAAAACTGCTCGTCCGACCGGCTTTGATCCATCGACACTTTGTCCTTAAGCATGGCCGCAGACACAGGCGCAGGACGCGCAGTGAAATGACGTGCCAAGCCCTGGTTGCCATCCAGGTTGTTGCGGAAACGGGGGAATACACGGGCTAATATCCTCCGAACTCGGGCACGAACTGCCATGCTGCGCGGTCTTGATCGGTGCGGATGTCGGGCTCGAACCCGAGGCTCCGGTAGATTTTTATGGCGCGAACCCGGCCAGCCTGAGTTGCGAGGTAAGCGCGTGAGTGGCCGAGTTCGATCAGCAATTTGCAGGCTCTTGAGACAAGCGCGCGTCCAAGTCCCAGCCCTTGGAATTCTCTCATGACAGCGACCCAGTGGATGCGTCCCCATGGCTCACCATAGTAATCATCATCGAACCACGCTGTTGCTGTGCCGATCGGCAGCCCTTCGGAAGTGCAGCAATACAGTTGGCGTTGCATCAGGCGCGAATTGTCCCGGCCGAATTTCTCATAGAACGTCGCAGGCGTGATCGGGTGATACGGCTCGGCGTCGAGGTGGATGCGTGTCCAGTGGGCCGCGTCGCCGGGCTGATATGCGCGCAGATGGAATCCGTCTGGCACGGGAATCTTGGGGACGCGGGTCAAATCTTTGCAAACCATTCTCACCCGCACGAGACAAGCGGACGGATCGCCGTTGTGTTGGTGGTCTTGCGCCATTGCGAATGTCTTCTTGGCGCGAACGGCCCGGACGCGCCATTACCAAACTTTGGGGATGTCTGATTCCGCCCAGACGATTTTCCCGGCCACGATTGTCAAGACGGCTTTTCCTTTTAGCCGCCAGCCATAGAATGGGCTGTTGAACGATTTGCTGGCGGTGCAACTGCGATCAAAAACCCATTCCGCATCCGGGTCAAACACTGTTATGTCGCCATCAGCCCCGGGTCTAAGTGTTCCTTTTGAATGCAGATTAAGGACCCGAGCAGGTCCGACGGTGAAGAGTTTGATGACGTCGGCCAGCCTCATTTTGCCCGAGTGATAAAGCTGCATGAGGGTTAGCGCGAGGGCGGTTTCGAGTCCGGTTACACCAAACGGGGCGTGATCGAACTCGACCTCCTTTTCAAAGTCGCAATGTGGGGCGTGATCGCTTGCAACAACAGTGATTGTGCCGTCGGCCAATGCTTCGAGCAGAGCTTCGCGATCGGCCGTCGAGCGGACCGGCGGATTCATCTTGAGATTCGGGTCGTAACAAGGCCAGGAAGGCGGAGCCTCGGTCTGTCGCATCCTGCCGAGCAGTGAACGACCGTCTTCTCTCCAGAACTCTTCGCTGCCGGCCAGTGCAGCGTCTGTGAGGGTAAAATGATGCGGGCACGCCTCGCCTGAGACGGGCAGGCCGCGTTGTCGTGCTTCTCTCAACAGGCGCACGCTGCCGGCAGAGCTGAGGTGCTGAAGGTGAACCCGCGCGCCCGTGCATTCGGCCAAAAGAATGTTGCGGGCAACGATTACTTCTTCGCCTTCCTTTGGCCAGCCGCGCAAACCGAGGACGAGGCTGTACCTGCCTTCATGAGCGACGCCATCGCCGACCAACGACCTGTCTTCGCAGTGATCGAGCACTGGGAGATCGAACATTCTGGAATACTCGAGCGCACGCCGCATCAGCTCATTGTTTTGGACGCAATGCCCGTCGTCGGTTATCGCTGTCACGCCAGCGCTTTTGAGCGACCCAATTGGTGCGAGGTCTTCGCCTTCGAGGCCTTTGGTGATTGCGCCTGTGATGAACACGTTGACTTTGGCGTGTTCCTCTGCGCGCCGTTTGAGCGACAACGCGGGACTTGCGCTGTCGATTGGCGGCGAAGTGTTTGGCATTGCGAGAACAGACGTGAATCCGCCGTGTGCGGCAGCCGATGTGCCTGTGACGATAGTTTCCTTTGCGGATTGGCCGGGCTCGCGCAGGTGAACGTGCATGTCGATCAGCCCGGGGCAAACGACCTTGTTGGCAACATCAATGCGAACGGTCTCCGGCGGAGCTTTGTCGGCTGCGCCCGGGCCGACGCACACCACTTTGCCATCAGAAATCAGCACGTCCGCGACCTCGTCAAGGTCCTGACTTGGGTCGATCACGCGGCCCCCAACAAGAAGCAGCGAGTTCATCCGGCGGGTAAAGGTACACGGTGGTGGATTGACAATGCAAGCGCAGTTGCTAATATGGTGGCCGATGCATGCGGGTGTAGCTCAGTGGTAGAGCTCCAGCCTTCCAAGCTGGCCACGTGGGTTCGATTCCCATCACCCGCTCCAAAATCGATTCTACAGGGTACAATCACGGAGTTTTGAGCTGTCAGCCCGCATGTTTCATATGCCTGAATATTGCGCGAAGCGGGTGTGTTCACAAGGCTATGGCATTATATTGAAAAGCCCTTCATATTCACGAAGATTACCAAGCGGCGAGCTTGGTCGATCGCTCCGTATCTTCTTCTCTGGCGGCCAGTAAGGAGGTCACAACAGCACGGCCTTTGGATGTGATCCGGATAAAGTGACAGGCTCGTTGTCTAGGTGTGGACCCGAATAGAGTGACAGGCTCATTGTTTGGGTTTTGCCCTTTGACTGCAGCCCGGCCCGCAAATTGCCCGTTGTTCCAATCCGCGGTGGCGGAAGTCTGTAGAGAAACCCATTGGATGCTGATATGGGGACAGACACGAATGGCGCTTAGATAAGACCTAAAACTCTCTTGGCCAGCCGTTTGCGACGAGGGGCGTCGGGCAAGGTTCGAAACAGTATTTGCCGGGATACTCTCTCCATTTCGGCAACGATCTTCCAAAGTGTGCGGTAGTTGCTCC